>JBIKVL010000200.1:0-6903 GCA_044356875.1 Pirellulaceae bacterium
GAACATCGCGAAGCGGCGGCCGCCACGCCCCGTTCGCTGCTGCCGGAACAGCGGCGCGCCAGGCGATTCGAGCCACACCAACGCCGCGCACGCGGCGATCACCGGCATCGCCACGGGCAAAGCGACCAGGCTCAGCCCGATGTCCAGCCAGCGTTTGGTCCGCTCGTACCAAAGTCGCGAACCGGGTTCCTCCCCGGTCCAGATTCCGGGCAGGTCCGCACTCGCCGACCCTCCCATCCCGACTCCGGGAAAATGCGGATTCGGAACCCCTGGATCGTATGGGGTCGTACCCGCATCCACGGCGGAATAAAAGACACGTTCGTGCGCATTCGGACTGGCATTTGAGGGGCTCATGGTGTCGGTGGCTGCCTCAGAGGGGAGTCTCCCGCCAACAACCCCAGGGGATGCGGCGGACACCACCGTGGGAGGTGGTGATCGGGGGAAGACGCTACTCAGGGGGGAGAGGTCCTGCCGACATTTCGGGCGACGGGCTTTACAGAAAAAGACCGCCGCAGTCCCTCGCGACCACAATTGCGTCGGCCCAGGCGAGGAAAGCTGGGGGGAACCCACCTCTTTCCGAGGCCCGAGTTCCAGTCAACGCAAATTCTCTAACCGCTAAAATATTCCCAAATTTCCAATAGTCCAGTCTCGCCAGAGGAAATTTTCAAATTATTATTTCTGACGTGGTGTTTGCGGCATATCGCCGTGCGGAGCCTCGATCCCCTCGTCGCTTCAAGCGGTAACTCTATTTACCTTATACACTTGCGTAATACCGCCTGTCATCCATCCCCGTGCGATGACAGGCCGATTGCCTGTGTGGAAGGTGAAGGAAGCCGCAAAGTGCCACCTGACTGCCTTTCCCCCATGGTTCCCCCCAGCTGGCTATCTCCCCATGGCTCAACACGCTCAGGCCGACCTGTCGGCCTCACGGATCGTCCTGCCCCAACTGGACTTTCAACTCTTCTGGCGTCGCAAACTGACCTTTTTGGTCTGCGCCACGTTCACAACCGCGCTCGGCGTCGCCTACCTAGCGGTGGAAAAGCCCACCTATGAAGTTTCCCGTCGGGTACTCGTCGAGCCGGAGCGGCCGGCGCAGGACGACGGCTCGCCGACGATGACGACCCGGCAGTTCGCGCCCACGCAGGCTGAACTGCTTCGCAGCCCCAAGGTGATTCGCCGCGCCTTGGAAACCGCGCCGCTGGAGGTGCCGGACGCCTGGCGGGAAGACGTGATCGGTTTCATTTCCGAATCGCTCACGGTGACGCAAGTTGTCGATACGGCCGTGCTTAAAATCCGCTTCCGCGCCAATGACCCCGTCGCGGCTGGCCGCTTCGTCGACGCGTTGGTGCGGAGCTACCGCAATATCCTGCGGGAACAGCAAAGCGAGACGGTCGAACGGCTGAAGACAATGCTCACCGACGAAGAGCAGCGTCGCCGGGACGAGCTGGAAACGCTGCAGGCCCGCCACTTGGCGCTGCTGCGTGAAAGTCCTTATCCAGCCAAGCTCGAAGAAAACGCGAGTGTCAAAGCGGACAACCTCGTGCAACTCAGTCGGCAGCTCGCGGAGACGCGTCAGCGGCGCGCCGCGCTCGCCGCGCGACTCAAGCAAGTCCGCGAGATGACGGCCACTCAGGTGGCTCGCGGAGCGACACCTCCCGCGCCGTCCACCACTCCCAATCCGCCTCCCGTCTCCCGTCGATCGCCACCGCCACTCCCAGCGGCTGCCGTCGCCTCTGCCGCCGGCCAGCCCAGGCGCACTACGTCGAGCAACCCGGCACGCGGCGCCTCGGTGTTCGAGCGTGAGACCGAAAGACGAACCGAATACGAAACCGCCGACGCCGGGACCCACACCGAGACCGACGCCGGGACCCACAGCGAGACCGAGACCGAGACCGACATCCAAGCCAATCGCGTGACCGAGTCGAATTATCGACCACAGGTCGCCGAGGAGCGTCCGGTAACGCCCCGATCGCAGGCAGCGGCACGCGAGCCTTCTCCTCCTTCTTCTCCTTCTCCTTCCCCGTATTCGTCGCCGGTCGCTTCCCGCACGGGGTCATCGGCCGGTGTGATGGCCCGTCCGACCGCCAGCTCGCTGATCGCGACGGGCGGTTCGGCCGTGGACGCGTCGCCCGAGGAGGCCCGCGAGCTGTCCGAGTTCGCGCGGGCGGCGAAGGAGATGGCGTTGGCCGAGTCGCCTCTGGGGATCGGCTTGAGTTCCGAACAGAACGCGTTGTTCCAACTGCTGCGGGATGGCGATGGCGGGTCGGATGGCGTGCTGCTCGAGCTTCAGCGTCAACTGACGCAGGCTCAATTGCGTCGGCAACAGTTGGCGGTGCAGTTTGGCCCGAAGCACGACGCGTTTCGACAGGTGGAAGCCGAGATCGTGCGTCTCGAACAGATGTTGCGGAATCAGATGTCGTCGCTGATGGATTCGCTCGAGCAGCGTTTGGTGGCGGAGGACGCGGCGGTGGACGAGATGCGGCAGCGGTATGACAACGAGACGCGGGAAATGAAGTCGCTCGACAATTTCGTCGCCCAGGATGCGGTCTTGCGAGCGGAAATCAAACGCACCGAAGACGCCTACGGGTTGGTGTTCGCCCAATTGAAGCAAGTGTCGCTCGTGGACGAAGCGTTGACGAAGGGACGCAGCGACGTGTCGGTGGTCGACTTGGAGCCGAGCAACGAGAAGCCGCCCAAAGTGTGGCCGCTGACGGGCCCGTTGCTGATGCTCAGTTTCGCGGTCGGAATCTTTGGCGCGCTGCTGTGGATTTACAGCGGAGCGGTGCTGCAGGCCGGAGCGGGTGGCTCATCCGCCGGCCCCTCCACTGGTCCATCCAATGGTACTTCCGCCCCGGTGGCTATTTGAGTTGCGAGTGACCTGCGCGCGAGGATTCGCTGTGAGCTCCGCGTCGTCTGATACGGCCGTCGAACAGATTCGCCATTCGTCCGTGCTCTTGCTCGGCCGAGTGGTCTCGTTGGCGGTCAATCTGCTGTTGCAGTTGGCCTTGGCATGGTACTTGGAAAAGTCGCAGTTCGGCGCCTTCGCCGTGGCGTGGGCGGCGGTCGACGCCGGCGCCTTTTGCGTCGCTCTGGGTTTGAACAAAGCGATTGCCAGGTACGCGCCGGTTTACTTCGAAGCGACGATGGCCACTCCGGTTCCAGCATCGAAGGCCGAGCCCGCCCACGCCGAGCCCGCCCACGCTGTGAACCGTGATTCGGACCTCGCCTCGAATCGCGATCGGTGTCGCTTGATGGGCCGACAGCGTCAGGCGCGGCGCGCCGTGGCTCAAGCGTTGGCGGTTGTCGTGGCATTAGGAGCGGCGTTTGTCGCGGCGGTATTCGCCGCCGCGCCTTGGCTTGCCGAACGCGAGTGGCTTGATCCGCTGACCATGCGGCTGCTTCTGACCATGGCGTTCCTGGCGCCGCTGGACGCGTTGAGTTACGTCTTTCAGGACTTGTTCGTGGCGTTCGGTGAAATCCGCGCCGTGTTCTTTCGACGGTATGTGCTGGCGCCGCTCCTGCGGATCGCCGCGGTTGGCGCCGCCATCGCCTGGGGCTGGGATGTCGAACGGCTGGCGATCGCCTACGTCGCGGGCGGCGCCATCGGTTTAGTGCCTTACGCTTGGCAGTTTCGAACCGTGTGGCGTTCACGGATGCATGGGTTGGAAACCGACGATCGTCCGCGAGCATTCCCCGCTTCGTCGATGTTTCCCGCTGCGGACGACGAACCGCGACTGGGCGAACTGCTGCGGTTTGGTATGGCTGTGTTCGCGTCGCAAATGGGAGCGTTGTTTCGTTGGTCGGCGATCGTGTTCCTGCTGCAGGTTTTCAAGGACAACGAACAAGTGGGCGATTATCGAGCCGTCTTGCCGTTCGCGCGGCTCAATCAGTTAGTGATGGAGAATTTCACGGTGGCGTTCGTGCCCGCGGCCACTCGCCTGATCGCCCGCGGTTCGGCTGGCGGCATGGGCCGACTGGTGGACCTATCGAGCGTCTGGGTGGCAGTGTTCACGCTGCCATGTTTTCTTGCGACATGCGCGCTCGCGCCGCTGGCGACCGCGTGGCTGTTGGGGCCGAAATACGCGGCCGCTTGGCCGGTGATGAGCGTTTTGTCGGCGGGGTTTCTCGTCGAGTCGCTGTTTGGATTCGCGCCGCTCGTCATGCGGGCCTACGCGCGGTTCAAGCCGGCGTTTGTGGCGGACGGCGCGGCGTTTATCGCCACTGCGGCGTTGGTGCCGGTACTGATCCCGCGTTATGGCGCGGTAGGCGCGGCTTGGTCGGTGGTGGCTGGCATCCTGGTGTCGTGCGCGATCTTGATGCTGGCGGTTCGCCGTTTCAATCGCGACGCCTGCCGCTGGTCGACGCCGCTGCGGCTCGCGGCCACGCTTGGCTTCGCCGCCGCCGCCGTTGGCTGGCTCTCGATGACGAAGGTTGCTCCGCCCGCAGCGCAGTTGGTCGCCGCGATCGCCGCCTGTGCCGGAGTTTCCTGGTTCTTCCGCAAGGAGTTGACCATGGACGATATCTTTCCGGAACTGCAACGAATTCCCTGGCTCGGGTCGCGACTCCGCGGCGCGCAGGCAGCGCCGCGGGCGGTGCTGAAGGCAGCGCTGAAGGTCGAACCGCAGGCAGAGCAGAAGGGCGAACCGCAGGCAGAGCCGTCTGGCGGTCTGTCGCCGCCGCACGGTCCTGTCGCCTACATGATGTCGCGGTTCCCGAAAATCACCGAGACGTTCGTGCTGTTCGAGATGCAGGCGATGGAGCGGGAAGGGGTGCGGATCGAGGTCTATCCACTGCTGCGGGCCCGCAACACGGGCACGCATCCCGAAGGGGCAGGCGTCTGGGGCAAGTTCGTCGAACTGCTGCGGGCGCCAGCCCGCGAGGCGGCGATGCATCCCGAAGCAAAGCCGTTCGTGGAACGCGCTCACTACTCGCCGCTGCTCAGCCTGTCGATTCTCGCGGCGAACCTCGCGAGCCTAGCCACGCATCCGATCCGTTATCTGCACGCGCTCGGCGCGCTTGTGCTCGACAACCTGGGATCGTGGAATTACCTGCTCGGCGGTTTGGTGCTGTTTCCGAAAACGGTTGCCGCCGCGCGGGACATGCGACGTCGGGGCATCTCGCATATCCACGCTCATTTCGGCAATCATCCGGCGGCGATGGCATGGGTCGCGCACAGGCTGACGGGAATCCCTTACAGCTTCACCGCCCATGGCGCCGACATCCAGGTCGACCAACACATGCTGCGGCGGAAAGTCCAGGACGCCGCCTTCGTCGTCACGATCTCCGACTACAACGTCCGGTTTCTCGTCGAACACTGCGGCGAAACGGCGCGATCGCGGATTCGCGTGATTCGCTGCGGCGTCGACACCAACATCTTCTGTCCGGCGGAACAAGGCTCCGAATCTTCGCCAATATCTTCGCCGACTTGTCCGCCACCGATTCCCCGCCCGCTACGGATGGTGTGCGTCGGCACGTTTTACGAGGTGAAGGGACATCGATACCTGATCGAGGCGTGTCGACTTCTGCGCGATCGCGGGATCGAATTCACCTGCTCACTGGTCGGCGACGGGCCACTCGGCGAACAACTGCGGAAACTGGCGGGCGAGTTGGGCGTGGCGGACTCGGTGCGGTTCCTCGGTCGTCGCACGCGGGATGAAATCGCCGAACTGCTGCGGCACTCGGATGTGCTGGTCGCGCCCAGCATTCCCACCGATTCGGGCCGCCGCGAGGGAATCCCTGTCGTGTTGATGGAAGCGATGGCCAGCGGACTGGCGGTTGTTGGCAGCGATATTTCCGGAATTCCGGAACTGGTCGAAGACCGCGTCAACGGACGGCTGTGTCCGCCCCGCGATCCCGAGTCGCTCGCCGCCGCCTTGGCGGAACTGCGCGACGATCCCCAGCGGCTCGAATGCTGGGGACGCGCGGCGCGCCACAAAGTGCTCCGTGAATACCACCTGCCCACCAACGCGCGCCGTTTGATCGCGCTCTTCGCATCCGCCACGGAGTCCCAATCATGCTGATCGCGATGACGTTCGCCACCCACGAGATCTTGTCCCGAATCGCCGAATTCGCGTTCGTGGCCAGTCTCGCCTTTGTGCTCGCGACCCTGGTGCTGTTCCCCGCCATCACTTGGTTCCGCGCCATGTTGCGGCTCGGCGAGCGATCGGCGAACGGTCCGCACGGTCCGCACGGTTCGCACGACTCGAATGGCAAGATCCACGTCGCCGATACTTCAATCGGCAAGGTGAGTGGTGACATCGATGACACGACCGGCAACGCGACTGATCATGAAAGCCGTCTTCCGCGGATCTCGGTCGTCGTGGCTTGCTACAACGAAGCGCGTTTTATCGGCGCGCGGATCGAGAACCTACTGGCCTGCGACTATCCGCGCGAGCTGCTCGAGATCGTGGTCGCGTCCGATGGTTCAACCGACGCGACGGAAGCGATCGCCAGCGGCTTTGCCGATCGGGGCGTGCGAGTGGTTCGAACCGAACGCGGCGGCAAGGGGCAGGCGTTGAACGCCGGAGTGGCGGCGGCGACGGGCGAGGTGCTGGTGTTCACCGACGCGAACACCGAGTTCCATCGGGACGCGCTGCGCGCGATTGTGCATCCGCTGGCCGATGCGGCGATCGGCGGTGTCGCGGGCAATCAGCGCTATGTGCGCGGCGGCGAGGCCAGCCTATCGGCCGATGGCGAGTGTCTTCATTGGAACTGGGACACCCGGCAAAAGCTGTGGCAGTCGCTTGGCGGAAGCGTCACCGCCGCGACCGGCGCGTTGTACGCGGTCCGCCGCTCCTGTTTCGATCCGGTGCCACCGCATGTGATGGACGACTTTCACATCTCGACGGGCGTGATCGCTCGCGGGTTACGGCTGGTGTTCGCGGCCGACGCGGTGGCCGTCGA
>JBIKVL010000201.1:0-6889 GCA_044356875.1 Pirellulaceae bacterium
GATAGGGACCGGCGACGAGAAATCCGGTGGCCGAGGCCCCTTCGTAACCCGGCGCCAGCTTGTCGCCCGCGAGTTGCATTCGGAGGAACTGGTCGTACGGCATATCAGCGTTCAACGCGCGAATCACCCAGTCTCGGTAGTGGTAGGCGCCGGGTCGAAATCCATCGAACTCATAGCCGCCGCTCTCCGCGAACCGGGCCGCATCGAGCCAATGGCGTCCCCAACGCTCGCCGTAGTGCGGGCTGGCGAGCAGTTCATCGACCACCTTTTCCCAAGCCTGGGGCGACGCGTCCGCGAGGAACGCGTCGAGCTGTTCGCTGGAAGGCGGTAGGCCGATCAGATCGAAATAGACCCGCCGCAGCATGGTTTCCTTCGACGCCATGGGACTGGCACGCAGCCCGAGTTCCTCGTGCTTCGCCGCGACAAATCGATCGATCGGCAGCACGGCCCAATCGGCACTCTTCGGCGTCGGCAGCGAAACTTCCCCGAGCGGCCGGAACGACCAGAAGCGGCGGCCTTCTTCGAGATCGATGGTCCGCTTCGGCTTCGCCACGGCGCCGCCCACTCGCGGGTCGAACGCCCCGGAATCGATCCAGCGGGCGAAATCGGCGATCACTTCGGCGGACAGCTTCCCGGACGGCGGCATCTCGAGCCCGTCGTGCCGTAATGCTTTCATCAGGAGACTTTCGGCCGACTTCCCTTTGACGATCGCCGGCCCCGTCTCGCCGCCCGCCAGCAGCCCCTCGGCCGAGTCGAGCAGCAATTGACCTTGCAGTTTCTTGTTCGACTGAGCCTCGGCCGAGTGGCACGAATAGCATTGATCGACGAGCACCGGCCGGATTTTCTGCTCGAAGAAAACCATCGCCTCGGCGTTGTCGGCGGTTTGCCCATGGACCGTTCCGACAGCCGCCAACACACTCGACAACGCGATGGCGGCGAACACGGCCGCCGAGCGACCTCGACGGATCCCTTCTATGGCGACAGCGAGCCCGATGCACAAACTTCCCCGCAACCGTTGGAAGGTGAACGGGAAACAGCGGTCACGCATGGCAGCAAGGTCAGCGGGAACCGCGTCTAGGCGAGTGTTGGCTGTCGAATCGATGGCCGGCACAGCGGGGCAGGAAGTCGGCTTGCGCATAGAGTCGCTTCGTTGAAAACCAGGAAGGCTCGGAGGGGCAGGCTCGGTCAGGCGGGCGGCCAAGTCGCAACGCGTCGGTCGCGTTAGGAATTGGCCGAAGCTAGGGACACGGCCCCAGTGTGAACTGGATTGTAATCGGCACGCAACCGTTGTTCAGCCTCGACGGCCCCGCGAACCGAGGTTTTTTGGTCCTTCTGGGTTTCCCGTGGGTCGCCATCGAAGGAGTCGCAGGGTGCGGCTGTTGCCGCGCCGGCTTGCGCCGTGGCTCGATGGTTGGGCGAGGCACGTATCTTCGGCGGGACCCACCTGAATCCCCGCTGGACAAAAATAGGGTTCAACCGTCCCGTTGGACAAAAAAACAAAACCACTTTCCCGTCCAACGGGCACTCCCCTAGCGACAACTCGAATGATTCACAGACCTCTCAGGCAATGCAAGGGCACGACACGGAAGATACGCTTTGTAAAATGTTCTATGCAGTGATGCTGCTTATAGTGCATAGCGTTTCCTAGCGCGGGATCGATTACATTTTCCCTGTGAAGAATCACGATATGGGAGCCGCAAACCCACCCGTCTTCATTGGGATCTTCGAGGATAGAATGATCGGTTGGCGAGTAGAAACTCAGGGTGAAAAGGTCGTCCAACTTAATCAATTCGGGAAGATAAAACTTGAGGCGACGGACGTCGGTCGGGCAATACGCGAGCTTCATTCCGTATTTTGCGAGTGCCGCCGACCACGAGACGGGGTCTTGCGTGTTCACGTTATGTTGAAAACTCTCAGGAGTTTGACCCGATAGCATTCCCAACACGGTAGAGACGCAACGGGGTCCCTGTTGCCGCACCGCTACGATGCTCCTTTCGCGGAAGAAGTTTTCTTCGCCATTCGGCCACAAGGTTGAAGCGAGATTAAAAGGCATGCCGGAACCTCCTTTTTTCGAATAAAAAGAAGACCACGCTAAACCAAAATGGGAACCGCGCATCATGGCCCATGCATCGGGCCTAGGCCTTGCCGAGATGCCGTGCGAAGACATCCTTCACCCGCGTCCACATCGCTTCGCTGAGCACGTGGCCGGCACCCGACTCGACGAAATGGGTGAAATTCTTCTCGGCGTGCTGCGATTCGTACGCTCGCTGAATCGTCTCCAGCCCGCGGCGCGCCTCTTCGATCGGACTGCCGCCGTCCAGTTCGCCGAGATTCAGGTGCAACGCCCGCGGCGCGATCAGCGCGGCGATGTCCGGAGTGTCCCCCCACGCGTGCAGCCCCGGAATGAAATTCGGAAAACAGTGCAGCAATTGTTCGCGATGGATCGCCGCATAGGTCGGCAGGCAACAGTTGCCTACGAGCGCCACCAACCGCGGCTCCCAAGGCCCCACAAGCCACGTGTGCGTCGAACCCATGGAGTGGCCATAGCAGCCAAGCCGATCGGCCCGCACCTCGGCGCGGCTCGCCAGAAAATCCACCGCTCGGCGCATGTCCAGGATGTGCTTCCAAGCCAGACATTTGCCCGCCACGACATACTTGAGGAACAGGAACCGCTCTAGGTTTCCGCCCTTGTTCTTGTAACCTTTCTCCCGCTCGCCAAACCCCAACGCGTCGGGACACAGCACGACGTAGCCTTCGCGCGCCAACGCCAGCCCCGTGTGATGCATCGGGTTGCCTCCGAGCCCCGCTGGCTCGCTCATTCCCATCGACCACTGGCCGTTATGCTGATGCCAAACGCAAATGCCGGGCGCCGGCTTGCCCGCGGTCACCGAATCGGGCGCCAACAGGTACGCCGCGATCCGCTCGCCCGGCTCCACTTCGTACGACACCCGCTCGCGCCGCACTCCGCCTTCAAGCCGCTCCGTCGACTCGACCTTGGCATTCAAAGGACCAGCCTCCGGCCACGGTCCTCCCAGTCCCGCCAACAAACGATCGCGAAAATCCGCGGCAGCCATGGTTCAAACCCTCGATGGTGATCGTTGGAACGGCGTCAATAAACGTTCGCACCGGCGTGTTCGCGTCGTGTTCCGACGCCTGCGAGCGACCATTCGACCTCGTGTGAACCGCGAGTCAACAGATCGCGCCGATTTCAGAAAAGCTCTATGCCAGAATCTCCCGGACCACGCGTGCCGGCCGGCCGTCGGTGAGCCGCTGTTCCTGGCCGTTGTGATGGTAGACCAGCCGCTCGTGTTCCAGGCCGAACAGATGGAGCAACGTGGCCTGATAGTCGTTCGGAGAAACCACATTCACGGCCGCTCGATGGCCGAACTCGTCCGTTTCGCCATAGACCATGCCCGGACGAACGCCGCCGCCGGCGAGCCACGTGCTGAAACCTTGGCCATTGTGATCGCGACCCACGGTCTCCCCCGAGCCCTCGACCACCGGCAGCCGGCCGATTTCACCGCCCCAGTGAACAAGCGTCGAGTCGAGCAATCCGCGTTGTTTTAGATCCTTGACCAGCGCCGCGGCCGGCTTGTCGGTGCGGCGGCAGACGGCGGGCAGGTTCGCGCGAATGTTTTGGTGCGTGTCCCAAGGCTGCCCGCCAAGAAACAACTGCACGAACCGCACGCCGCGTTCCACCAACCGCCGCGCGATCAGGCAGCGCGTTCCGTATTCTTTCGTGGCGGGATCATCGAGCCCATACAGCTTGTGGGTCGCGGCCGTTTCGCGCTGAATGTCCAGCGCCTCGGCGGCGGCCGTCTGCATCGCGGCCGCCAACTCGTAGCTCGCAATCCGCGCTTCCAGATCGGCCTCGCCGGGATGGCGTTCCAGGTGCATGCGATTGAGTTCACGGAGCAAATCGAGGTTCTGCCGCTGTGTCACGCCCCGCAGTTGCGGCGGCGGTTCGAGATTCAAAATCCGCGGGTCCTTCGGCCTAAGCACCGTGCCCTGGTACAGCGGCGGCATCCAGCCGCTCGACCAGTTATGCACTCCGTCCACCGGATGCCCGCCCGGATCGGAGAGCACCATGTACGCCGGCAGATCCCGCGCTTCGCTACCGAGCGCGTAGGTCAGCCACGCGCCCATCGTCGGGCGCCCGGTCACGGCTGGAATACCGCCATGGAAATAGCGGATGGAAACCTCGTGCCCGTTGTGCCCTGTATGCATCGACCGAATCAGACAAACGTCGTCGACGATCCGGGCGAGCTCCGGCAATAGCTCGGAGATCTCTGTGCCGCATTGGCCGCGGGGAGCGAACTTCCAAGGCGAACCCAACAGCTTTTTGCTGGCCCGGTTCACGAAGCTGTACACGACCTCGCCCGGATAGTCGCCGCCATCGCGACGCGAGAGCTCGGGCTTGGGATCGGTCAGATCCACATGCGACGGACCACCATGCATGAAAAGCGAAATCATCGCCGTCGCCCGCGCCGGCCGTGGCGGCGCCTTCGGCAATAAATCGAAGACCGGCCGCTGTTGCGGAATCTTGCCCGGAGTCGCCAACAGACGGTCCTGATCGAGCAGCCACGCCAACGCGACGCCGCCAATCCCCATCGCGTTCCGCGCCAGGAACTCCCTTCGAGTCCCGCGCTGCGAGCCCACCATCGCACTTGTTGGTTCATTCGACATAGAGAAACTCGTTCGAGGTTATCAAAGCCTGGCAAACATGCGTGATCGCGGCCAGTTCCGCCGCGATCGATTCACCCGTTGCCGCGTGCAGCGACGGCGCCTGGGCGGCGACCAGTTCGAGCGCTAGCCGCAGTTCCCGATCCGACGCCGACCGTCCATAAGCCCGTTCGAAAGCCCGCGCGAGCGTCTTGACCGCCGCCGCTGGCCTTGGAGCCGGCAACTCCTTCTCGGATACGAACAGTTGGGGCGGGCCGCCGGCTGGCGACGACAAGGTCAGCGTCACCGACCAGCCAAACGAATCGGCGTTCTCCGACTCGCGGCAATCGACGACAAAGTCCAGTGTATCGCCCGCTTCGACCGCCAATCCCTCCGCCTTCGTATCGACCGCTTGGTTGAAAGCGATCCACTCGCCCGCCTTCCCGGTCCGGCTGGAAACAAGCCGTCCGCGAACTCCGTCGCCAGCCGCTTGCGGATGGCTCAGCTTGCCCGCGACCAACACGACGCCGGCGCGCGGGGCCGTCCAGCGACGAATCGCCGCGAACTCGCGGCCATTTCCAGGATGGCCCCCGCCCGCATTGACGAGCACCCAGCCAATCCTGGCATCGGGCAGCGTTGGCCCGCCCTGCCACGAACCGCCGGTCCAGTGCGGCAACACCTGAAACGCGACCACGCGTCCCGCCGCCTCGTCGAACGCTCCATAGCCGGCTTGCCATGCCACCGGCCGCCGCAGACCGTCGACTTTCGCAGCCACCGCCAACGTCTCCGCCTCCAGCGAAGGCAACACGGCCGAGTCGGCTTCCAACTGCGCGACCCGCGCCAGCTCGGCCGCCTGCTTCAAGGCGAAATCACCGTTGAGCAACATGAGCGACTGCGTCGCCACCGTCGACGACGAACGCTGCTCGCAGTTGGTTTCCATCACCGGCGCGTCGAAAGCGGCGAGCAACGCGACGGGTTGGCTCCGCCGCTGCTGCAGGTAAACGCTGCGGCGCATTTCGCCTTCGGGCGCCACGATCACCTGTCCGACCTCGTCCTCTTTCACCGCCGCGGACGGCCCGAACATCCGGCCACTCAACATGCCGCTGGCGGCCAGCATTCGATCGCGAATCGTCTCGGCCTCGAGCCGCCGCACCGCGAACCGCGTCAACCATCGATTGTCCTGGTCCCGCGCCATCGCGAGCTCGTTCGTCGACGCTTGCCGGTACGCGTGCGACGTCATCAGCAGCCGGTGCATCCGCTTCCAACTCCAATCCTGCGCCGGCCATTCGGTCGCCAACCAATCGAGCAGTTCCGGATGCGTTGGGCGTTGCCCTAACATCCCAAAGTCGGCGGGAGTTCCCACCAAGCCGCGCCCAAAATGATGCAGCCATAGCCGGTTCGCTTGCACTCGGCCAAACAGTGGATGCCGACCGCTGGCAAGATGTTGGGCAAACGCGGCCCGCCGCCCTGAACTCGACGCGCTCTCGCCCGAATTCCCTGTGCCCGCTGTTCCTGTGCCCGCTGTCACAGCGTTCGAATTCCCAATACCCGCTGTCACGCGTTCCGGTATCTCGAATCGCTCGCCAGGCGGAGCGGCGATCGACAAATCTCCGGGGCCGACCGACGCCTTGGGCTGTCGGTGGTCGCCGCGGTGGAAGACGAACGTGGCGGGCAACGCCTGCCCCGCCGCACGGCGCGGCTCGACCAAGGCATGGACGAAATCCTCGACCGGTTTCTTCCCGCGCGCCTCGGCGATCCGCTGATCGAACTTTTTCAGATCGTCGGCGGCGGCCGCGTCATACTGGTACAACACGCCCGGCGAGATGTTCACGCTCGGGTTTTCCTTCAGCAGCTTGGCCTGCTCGGCGGAACGTTTATCGGCGGGCGTCTGGTACGCTTCCCGCAACACGGGCCGCTGGGCTTCGGGGAACTTGAGCAGTTCCTTTTCGAGCGCCGCGGCCAAGTATGTCTTTTGTTTCGCTTCCTTTTCGCCGGCGATCCGCTGTGCCTCGGCGTCCGCCGCCGCGGCCGCCGCCCGGTCGGCATCCGTGTACAGCGACACCAGCCGCGCTTGCGGCGGGCGCCAGCTCTTCCAGTCGAGCGCCGGCTCGAACACCGCTCGCAGCCGATAGTAGTCCGATTGCGGAATCGGGTCGTAGCGGTGGTTGTGGCACTGGGCGCAGTGGACGGACAGGCCGAGCAGCGACGTGCTGACAATCCGCACCGT
>JBIKVL010000202.1:0-6878 GCA_044356875.1 Pirellulaceae bacterium
CAACCAACTGTTCACCCGGCGCCAGGCCGAGCTGCGCGGATCGCCGTTCACTCGCGCGGCTCGAAGTCGGCGCGGCGAACTCAGAGTCGCCTCGCGAAACGTTCGCTTGCGACGACGCGTTTCGTGGACGGCTCGTCGGGGCAGCGGCGGCGGAGACTTCGGGCGGAGTGGCGGTCGTTCCGCTTCGCCAAAACAGCCATCCCCGTTTCGCTGGGGCCGGCGGAGGCGTCGTCGACTCGAAGCGAGCGCCTTGAGGTGTTCCCGTACCGACAGCCCCAGTGGGACCCGTTGGGGTAACAGTCCGTGTCTTGGTGGCGGGGCGTGTCGCGGCGTCACGGGGGGAACGAGTCGACCCGACGCTTCGACGGGGCGGCATGTCAGCCTCCGACGCGGCAACCTGAGCGACAGCGTCGTCGTCACCGAATGTCACCCGGGACGCGCGATTGCTCGGAGCGCGACGTAGCACCCGCCCCGACGGAACTTGCGTCTCCTCCCGCTCGCCCGACACGGGTTGCACGTCCTCGTCCAGCGTCACCACTTCGGCGAGCGTCTCCTCAACCGCCTTGACGGGCAACCCGGTCGACCGCGGCGTGGCCATCTCGACTGCCGTTTCCACCTCCGCCAGCGTTTCCACGTCGGCCGGCCCCGTTGCCTCGGGCAGCGCTATTGCCTCGGGCAGCATTGTTGCCGCGGGCGGCGCTATTGCCTTGGCCGGCAATGTCGACTCGGACGGCGATGCTTCGGGCGTGGCAACAGCAGGCGATTCGACCGCCACAGCCGCTCCACTTCCCACAGCCGCTCCACTGCCAATCGGCGGCGTGCTGACGAGCGATGCTTCGCTTTCAAGCGGTGGTATCTCGTTCCCGATTGTTGATTTGCGATCAGTCGGCGGCTCGCTGCCGATCGCCGATTCGCTACCTGTCGCGGGGTTGGCGATTTCCGCCTGGATTTCCGAGCTTCGAACGCCAACACCAATAGGCTTGATGGCCGAAGCCTTCCGCGAATTGGGAATAGGAATCACTGTTGCGACAGGCGGCCCGGCGGGCGTTGACGCGGGGGACTCGGCGGGGACTGGCGCGAAAGTCGTGGACTGGGCAGGAATCGCGTCGCCCGGTTTTTCCACGGGTTGGTTCGCTGGCTGGCGAGCGCCGATCGGTTTCGCATCCCCACCCTGCGACTCTTTCTCCTGGGCCTCTTGAGTTTGACCATCCTTGCCCTGCGCCGTTTTGGGCTTTCCGAATGGATTGCGCAACCACTTGGAAAAACTCGAGGAGCTGTTCTCCTCGCCGGAGGCGAGACCGCCGGCGGGCGTCAAACTGGCTGCAATCACGAGACTGAGAATGGTCCGACGCATCGCCTGGATCCTTCCTGAAAACGGCTCCTTGCCGCCGGATAAAAACCCATCCGACGGCGCAAGCTTTACCGTTTGTAGTGATCGTAGCGACGCCTTGGCAATCTTGAGGCGAAGTTAGGCATTCTTCATGGAACTCGGCGAGCCGCCGCCGATCGCGTTCGGTCGCGGACCCGTATCGCCAGCGGTTGGCGATGGCGGCGGCGTGAATGGCGTGAAGGTGTAGCCGTCCTCCAAGTGGTCGACTCGCATCCCTTGGCCTTCTTGGATCGAGCCGCGCAGCAGTTCCGAGGCCAGTGGGTTCTGGACCCGCTGCTGAATGACTCGCTTGAGCGGACGGGCCCCATACTGTGGGTCATATCCTTCGCTCGCCAGAGCCGCCATCGCCCGCGGCGTGACTTCCAATTCAATCCCCTGCAATTCCAATTGTTTGGCGAGCCGCTTGATTTGCAATTGCACGATCCGGCCGATCTGTTCCCGGCGCAAGGGATGGAAGATCAACGTCTCATCAATGCGGTTCAGGAACTCGGGAAGGAACGCCTTATGGAGCGATTCGCCGACCGCCTCGCGCATCTCGGCTTCCGTGCCGCCCTCGGCGGCGATTTGCTGGATCGCCTGGCTGCCGAGGTTGCTGGTCATCACGACGATCGTGTTCGTGAAATCGACCGTGTTGCCGTGGTTGTCGGTCAGGCGGCCGTCGTCGAGCACCTGCAACAGGATGTTGAACACATCGCGATGGGCCTTTTCGACTTCGTCCAGCAGGATGACGCAGTATGGCCGGCGCCGCACGGCCTCGGTCAGCTTGCCGCCTTCCTCATAGCCGACATACCCGGGGGGCGCGCCGATCAAGCGGCTCACCGTGTGTCGATCCATGAATTCGCTCATGTCAATCCGCACCAGCGCGTTGTCGTCGTCGAACATCACTTCGGCCAGCGCCTTGCATAGTTCGGTCTTGCCCACGCCGGTGGGGCCCAGGAACAGGAACGAACCGATGGGACGCCGCGGGTCCTGCAAGCCGCTGCGGCTGCGGCGGACCGCGTTCGACACCGCCTCGACCGCTTCGTCTTGGCCCACGACCCGCTGATGGATGCGGTCTTCGAGCACCAACAGTTTGGCGCGTTCGGTTTCCAGCATCCGGTTGACGGGGATACCGGTCCAGGCGCTCACCACCGTCGCGATCTCGTCCTCCGTCACTTCCTGACGCAATAACCGCCGCTCGGGCGTCTTCCGCGTCCCGCCCTCGACCGCCGCTTCCCCAGTTGCCGTTCCACCACCCGCCGCCGCTCCGGCCTGCGCCGCCGCTCCGGCCCCCGCCGCATGCCCGGCCGCCTCTTCCGCCTCGATCCGTTTCCGCAGCTGGCGCCGCGCGACATCCAGCTCGTACAGCTTTTGGTAGTCGGCTTCGCTAACGGGGCTGCCGGAAGACTGTTTGTCCTTGATCGACTTTTCAAGCTGCGCGAATTCATGGTCGGCGCGGGACAGGTCCTGGCGAACTTTCTGGACATCGCCGAGCCCCAGCTTTTCGGCTTCCCACTGTTCGCGGAGGCTGGCGAGCTTCCGTTTCTGGTCGGTGATCTCGCTCTCGATATCCGCCAACTGGTCGCGGGCGGAGGCCTCCGATTCCTCTGCCAACTGGCGGGCGGCCAGTTCCAACTGCCGGAGCCGCCGCTGGACTTCGTCGATTTCGGTCGGGACGCTTTCGAGTTCCATGGCGAGCCGGCTGGCGGCCTCGTCCATCAAGTCGATCGCCTTGTCCGGCAAGAAGCGGTCGGTGATGTAACGTTGTGACAGGCGAGCGGCGGCGACGAGCGCTCCGTCGCGGATCTTCACGCCATGGTGGGCTTCGTAGCGGGCCTTGATGCCGCGGAGAATCGTCAGCGTGTCTTCCACCGACGGCTCGCCCACATACACCGGCTGGAAGCGGCGTTCGAGCGCGGCGTCTTTTTCGATGTGCTGGCGGTATTCGTCGAGCGTCGTGGCGCCGACACAGCGGAGCTCGCCGCGGGCGAGCGCCGGCTTGAGCAGGTTGGCGGCGTCGGCGCCGCCCTCGGCCTTACCCGCGCCGACCACGGTGTGCAGCTCGTCCATGAACAGGATCACTTTGCCGCCCGCGTCTTGGACTTCGCGGAGCACGGCTTTCAGCCGCTCTTCGAATTCCCCGCGGAATTTGGTGCCGGCGACCAAGGCGCCCAGGTCGAGTGAAATGACGCGTTTGTCGCGGAGACTCTGCGGGACGTCGCCCTGGACAATCCGCAGCGCCAACCCTTCCGCGATCGCCGTCTTGCCGACGCCCGGCTCGCCAATCAACACCGGATTGTTTTTCGTGCGGCGCGACAGCACCTGGATGACGCGGCGGATTTCCTGATCGCGGCCGATGACCGGATCGAGCTTTCCTTGGCTGGCCCGCTCAACGAGATCGATGCCGAATTTTCGAAGCGCCTGGTATTTGTCCTCAGGGCTCTGGTCGGTGACGCGGGCCGAACCGCGGACCGTCAGCAACGCTTGCCGCACATCGTCGTCGCGGACACCCTGCATGCGAAGCAAATTGCGGGCGACGCAGTCGACATGGGTGAGCGACAGCAGCAAGTGTTCGGTGGAAACGAATTCATCCTTCATGGCCGCCGCTTCCTTGGCGGCCCCTTCCAGCACTTGCCGGCAGGGAGCATTCGGTTGGGGAGTCGATCCGCCCGAAACCTTAGGCTTGCGGTCGAGCTCGGCGGCGACCAGCTTCTGCAGTTGCGGCACGGCCGCGCCGATCTTCTCCAGCACCGCGCGGACGATGCCATCGCTCTCGCCCAGCAACTGGGACAGGAGGTGCAGCGGGTCGAGTTCCGGATGGCCGCGATCGCCCGCCATCGACTGAGCGTTCGCCACCGCTTCCTGGGCCTTAATGGTCAATTTGTCGAAACGAAACGTCATGGAACGACCCCTTCTAAAAAACGAGGGTGAAGCCCCGCGGCGCGAACCGCGCGGACTCCACCCCGGATGCTTTCGTGCGTGATCGGATTACCGGTCGCTCAACGCGAGCCGCTAGTCCTTCTTCACTTCGTACTCCGCGTCAATCGTGTCGTCGCCCGGCTTGTCGCCGCTTCCGCCCGGATTGCCAGTTGGCGGCGCGGCGCCTTCGCCCGCAGCGGCGTTCTTTTCGTACAGCGTCTTGCTGAACGCGTGCGACGCCTGTTCCAACTCGTTGACCGCCGTGCGGATTGTCTCGACATTGTCGCTCTTGGCCGCCTCCTTGGTCTTCTCGATCGCCTTCTGGAGCGACTCGCGATCGGACTCGCGGAGCTTGTCGGCGTTTTCCTTCATCAGCTTTTCGAGCTGGTAGCACATCTGATCGGCTTGATTGCGGAGCTCGGCCAGCTCGCGCCGCTTCTTGTCGGCGGCCGCGTTGGACTCGGCATCCTTCCGCATCCGCTCGATTTCGCTCTCGGACAGTCCCGACGATTGCTCGATGCGGACCGTAGCCTCCTTGCGGGTGCCGAGGTCCTTCGCGGTCACGTTGAGGATGCCGTTTTGGTCGATGTCGAACTTGACTTCGATCTGGGGAACGCCGCGCGGCGCCGGCGCGATTCCCTCCAGGTTGAATTCGCCGAGCAACCGGTTGTCGGCGGCCATCGGCCGTTCGCCCTGGAACACCTTGACCGTGACCGCCGTCTGGCTGTCGGCGGCCGTGCTGAACACCTTCTTTTTCTCGACCGGGATCGTGGTGTTGCGATCGACGAGCGCCGTGAGCACGCCGCCTTCGGTTTCGATGCCCAGCGTGAGCGGCGTGACATCGAGCAACAGCAGGTCCTTGCGGTCGCCCGAGAGCACGCTGCCTTGGAGAGCGGCGCCGATCGCCACGACCTCGTCCGGATTCACGCCCTTATGCGGCTCCTTGCCAAAGATGTCCTTAACCAGCTTTTGCACCTTGGGGATGCGGGTCGACCCGCCCACCAGCACGACCTCGTCGATTTCCGAAGGGTTGAGCTTGGCGTCCTTGAGCGCCTGCATCACCGGCTTGCGGCATCGCTCGATCAGCTTGTCGGAAATCTCCTCGAACTTGGATCGCGAGATCGTCGCTTGCAAGTGCTTCGGGCCCGACGAGTCGGCCGTGATGAACGGCAGGCTGATGTCGGTCTGCGGCAGCGAGCTGAGTTCCTTCTTCGCTTTCTCGCACGCTTCCTGCAACCGCTGCAACGCCATCACGTCCTTCCGCAGGTCGATGCCGTTGTCGCGTTTGAATTGGTCGGCGACATGGTTGATCAGTTCCAGGTCGAAATCGTCGCCGCCCAGGTGCGTGTCGCCGTTGGTGCTGATGACTTCGAACACCTTGGTCTCCGAGCCGTCCTCGCCGCTGCCGGCGACTTGCAGCACGGACACGTCGAACGTGCCGCCGCCGAGGTCGAAAACGACGATCTTTTCGTCCTTCTTCTTGTCGAGTCCGTAGGCCAGCGCGGCGGCGGTCGGCTCGTTGATGATCCGAGCGACTTCCAAGCCGGCGATCTGGCCAGCGTCCTTGGTCGCTTGCCGCTGCGCGTCGTTGAAATAGGCGGGCACCGTGATCACCGCCTTGTTGACCTTATGCCCCAGGTAGGACTCGGCGGCCTCCTTGAGCTTCGTCAGCACCTTGGCGGAGATTTCTTGCGGCGTCAGTTCGCGGTCGCCAACCTTGACCTTCACGTAATCGGCCGAGCCGCCCGTCACCTTGTACGGGACCATCTTCTCTTCCGACTCGACCTCGTTGTGACGACGGCCCATGAACCGCTTGATCGAGTAGATCGTGCGAGTGGGATTCGTGACGGCTTGCCGCTTAGCGGGCTCGCCCACGAGCGTCTCGCCGCGATCGTTGAACGCCACAACGCTCGGCGTAAGGCGGTTGCCTTCGGCATTCGCAATCACCTTCGGCTCGTTGCCTTCCATGATGGAGACAACCGAGTTGGTGGTGCCGAGATCGATCCCAATGATTTTTTCGCCCTGGGCCATTTGTGTCGCTCCCCGTGAACTGCCTGCTGCGGAATAGTGTTTCAATCGAAAGGACCGGAAAACTTCGCCGTCCGGCGGCCCGGCCCGCAACTGTCCCCGGCGTCCGCCGGGACCGAACTGCGTGACTGACTCCGCTTGGATGCAAACATCGTGCCAGAACTTGTGAGAGCCCTTGCGATAGAACGCAAGTCGATACCGTGAATGCACTTGCGTTGCGTTTGCCGGCTCTGCCCGGACGGCTGGAGGGGCAATACCCGCCAGTCTTCTGCCAAATTGGCACGGGCGGAACTTGGTTGACACCATTTCCCGCCGCTACTAAAAGACTGCGCATGGCCAAATCCAAATCAACCAGGGCGAAAGCCAGCGGCGGCGGCGGTTCGCGGTCGGCGACCCATTTGACGCGGCGTCTCGAACAACTGGATCGGGAACTCGTTGAACTCGCCAACGAACGGGCCCGCTGTGCCGCCGAGTGGTCCGCCCGTCAGGCCGAAGCGAGTCTGCCGCCGGTCGATTTCGCGGCGGAAGAATCGCAAGTCGCGGCGGCGCTCGCGGGGACCAA
>JBIKVL010000203.1:0-6875 GCA_044356875.1 Pirellulaceae bacterium
GCATACCCACAACGCGCTCGCCCGCAGCCTGTTGGGGCCGGCCCATGCGCCGTTCGTCATGCAGCCGCTCAAGGACAAAGACGCGGTGACGCGGATGTTGACGCCGCAGTTGGACATCCCGGTGCTCGAGCGAAACGTCAATCTGCTCAAGATGCTCGATCGACGCCTGCGGCGGGACGATGTTCGCGACGCTCAGATCGCCGGTCTGGATCAGTACCAGCAGACGGCGTTCAACCTGTTGCGGTCGCCAAAGCTCCGCGAGGCTTTGGATTTGTCGAAGGAGCCACCCGCGTCGGTCGAGCGATTCACGCGGAACAAGCCGGCGAAGGCGCGGTACCCGATAGGCGATCCGCTGCATTTTCTGTTGGCTCGACGCCTCATCGAGGCGGGCGTGCCGGTGGTTCACTTCAATCTCGGGTACTGGGATTGGCACGGCGACAATTTCACGGCTGGCCGGCAGCAGATCCCGATGTTCGACCTCTGCTTGGCGTCGTTGCTGGACGACCTGGAGGACCGCGGTCTGCTCGATTCGACCCTAGTGCTGGCCCTGGGGGAGATGGGCCGCAAGCCGAAGATTGATAAACCGAAAGAATCGGGCGCCGGCCGCGACCATTGGGACTACGCGCAGTTTGTGATTGCGGCGGGTGGTGGATTCAATCGCGGATGTGTTGTGGGAGCGACGGATGCCAAGGGCGAGCAGGTGGTCGATGGGCTCTACAAGGTGGAAAGCTTCGGTCGCACCCTGTATCACTTGCTGGGCATCGATCCGGATACGATCGTCCATACACCTGCCAACCGCCCGGTGAAATTGATCGTGGAAGACGCGCCGCTAATCCGCGAAGCGATCTCGTAGTTGATTTTCCGCCCGAGGAATACCCTGCCCCATGTCACAGAATCCGTTCAGCGAAGCGATTTCCAATCCCTATCAAGCGCCGTCGGCGCCGACGTTCGCGGGCACCGGTGTTCCAGGCGCGGGTGGCAACCCTTACGAGGCGGGTGTCTGGCGGCAAGGCAATCTGCTGGTGATGCACCGGATGGCGCGGCTCCCAGATCGGTGCGTGAAGACGAACGAGCCGACCATGGCGCGTCTGAACCAAAAGCTTTTTTGGCATCACCCGGCGATTTATCTCAGTATTTTGGTCAACTTGATCATTTACATTGTGCTAGCCAACATTCTCGGACATCGCGCGAAGATCGAAGTCGGCCTTGGTCCTGATGGGTTTGCGTGGCGGCGGAAGGTGATTTGGACCGCATGGCTGGGCGTATTGGCCTCGATCGGGGCTTTCATCGGCGCCTTCCAGTACGATCCGAATAGTTCACCGCTGTTTCTGCCGTTGCTGTTTGGCGGCATTTTTGGCTGCCTTGGCTTCGGCATCTTCGGACTGATTTTTGTTCGGGTTGTCACTCCGAAACGGATGGACCACCATTACATTTGGCTCAAGGGCGTTTGCCCGGCCTATTTGCAGGAACTTCCCGAGTTTCCGTACCCGCCCCGGTGAGGTTGATCATGCGGTTCATGTTGTTCGCCATGGTGGCCGCCGGTGCTGCGCTCGTGGGAATGGGGCGGGTCGACGGGGCCGAACTCGTGGCGACTCCGCGAGTCCTTCGCCCTGGCGACCACGGTGTTGGCCGGCGGGTAACTGTTCCCGCGTGGCGGGATCTGGAAGGGCGGGAGGGCCGCTTTTCGCCGCCAGCCAAGGGCCTTGTCGTGGCGATGACCAGTTCGACCTGCCCACTCAGCCGCAAGTATCTGCCGGTGCTCGCGCGACTGGCGGAAACCTATGAGCCCCAAGGCGTGCGGTTTTTGCTCGTCGCGGCCAATGAGCCGCCGGTCGAGCCCGCCGACGCATCGGCGTCTCGCTCTGCTCCAATGCGCGACCCGCTACGGGAACTGATGGCGACCGCCGCGCCCGGGATGGTTTGCGTTTCCGAGCATGCGGCCGCATTGGCGCGAATTGTCGGCGCGACGACAACGACCGACGTTGTCTTGCTCGATGCTTCCGGCACTGTGCGATATCACGGCGCGGTGGACGACCAGTACGGCCTTGATTACGCCCGGGACTCGGCCCGGCAGCGATATCTGGGGGACGCGATCGACGCGCTATTGGCGGGCAAACGGCCGATGGTGGAAGCCACGGCCGCGCCGGGCTGCGTGCTCGAAGTGCAGCGGAACGGCGCATCGGACGGGGCCGATGTTGGATCGGCAAAAACTGCCACGAACGCCAAGTTGGCGGCGGTGACATACCACAACCGAGTTTCGCGGATCTTGCAGCGGCACTGCGTCGAATGCCATCGGGACGGCGGATTGGCTCCTTTCGCCTTGGAGACCCTGGGCCAAGTGACGGCCCACAAGGCGATGATCCAGCAAGTGGTGAAGCAGGAGCGAATGCCGCCCTGGTTCGCTCGTGATGGCCATAATTCCGCCCGCTGGCTAAACGATCGTTCGCTGGCGTCGGCCGATCGGGATGACTTGCTGGCGTGGCTTGAAGGAGGATTGCCAGCGGGAAATGCCGGCGAGGCGCCGCTGCCACTCCCGGCACCTGGCGATTGGCAAATCGGCAAGCCGGATCTTGTGGTCAAACTGCCGCGACCGGTGGCGGTCAAGGCCGAAGGAACGATGCCCTATCAGCACTTGGTGGTCGAGACGGGATTAACGGAAGACCGCTGGGTGGAAGCGTTCGAGATCAGTCCGTCGCGACGCGAAGTGGTGCATCATGTCTTGGTGTTTGTGATCGATGGCAACGGGCGCCGCGGTGGCGTGGAGCCAAGCGAGCGGAGCGGTTTTTTCGCGGCCTACGTGCCGGGGAACAGCAGCCAGGTGTATCCGACGGGTTTCGCCAAGAAGCTGCCCAAGGGCTCGCGGTTGCTGTTCCAAATGCACTACACGCCCAACGGACAAGCCACCGAGGATCAGACGCGGTTGGCGTTGCGGTTCGCTAAGCGGCCTCCGCTGCACATTGTGGAAACCGTGGGAATCGCGAATACGCGGATTCAGATCCCGCCGCGGGCGGCCGACCATGCCGAGCGGGCGACGTTGCGCGTGCCGCAGGACTCGGTGGTGTTGGCGTTCATGCCGCACATGCACCTGCGGGGGAAGGCGTTTCGCTACGAGGCGAAGTTCCGAGATGGAAAGACCGAAACGCTGCTCGACATTCCCCGATACGATTTCAATTGGCAACTTCAGTACCGACTCGCGCAGCCTTGGCCTGTGTCGGCCGGCACGACACTGGAGGTCACGGGCTGGTACGACAACAGCGTCGGAAACCCGGCGAATCCCGATCCTGATCGGACGGTGCGTTGGGGACCGCAAACCTTCGATGAGATGCTGTTGGGCTACATCGAGTATTACGTGCCGGGCAAGCCCGCGCCGGTGGATTCGTTGGCCGGTCCGGAAGGCGCATCTGGCCCCTCTGGCGTAACTAACTCATCTGGTTCATCCAGCGGAGGCGCGGCGGGCGAAGCGGCGGGCGGCGGCGTGACTCCTGCCAAGTTAAAGAATCTTGGCCAGCGACTGGCCGAGGTGTTTCGCGTGGTCGCGGTTGATCCACGGTTTGACAAGGCCGATACGGATCGAAATGGTCGGATGACGTTGGAAGAGGCGCAAGCGGCGTTTGGCGTGGTGCCTCGCTACGCGAACAACGCGGCGCTGCTCGAGCGGCATTTTCGCTTTCTCGACGCTGACAACGACGGCTCGGTGACCGGCGAGGAGTTCAAACGCGTCGCCGAACTAGGGAACCGTTGATCCGACCTTCTGCCCATGGCAACGATGTCGTTCCCCAAGAACACGAGATCGATGGCGGGCACTGATCGCCTTCGCTACCCGTTAGTCGCTTAGCGACGACCGACAGTAGCCCAGCCTTTCAAGGCTGGGTCCGCTTCCACCCAGCCACCATAACCCGGCCGCCGCGACCAGGCCCCGACAACCCGGGCACCATTACCCCGAAGCCGCCAGGCACTGACCACCTTCGCATCAATCCCGAAGGTGTTTGAACCACGGATCACATGGAAACACACGGATCAGGAGGAAAAGGTGTCAGGACTCTTTTTGGGTCGACTGGAGGTTCAGGTGCCGCGCGATTGCCTGCACCCAATTCTCATCTCCAAAGGGCGAGCCCCGATGGACGCTGTTGCGAACGGCCTTGAGTTCCGCGGCGGTCAGCGGCCTGTTGACCCGCTCGGTCCAACGCGGTGAGCGGGCAATTGGCCAAGCTGAGAGCAGGCGTGGTTCACGCTCGGGCTCGTCCAGCCATCGGCTCAGCGAACCCCATCTCCAGTCCTCGGCTCGTCTGACCAGTCCGGCCCGCAAGGCATTGCGCTCGACGTACCGGCAGACCAGCAGAGAGTGCTCATCATCCTGGACGGGAAAACTCTTAAACCGGCCCTGATAGACATGTCCTTGGCCGCCGGTCCGGTAGTGGGCATGCAACCGCATCGTGTGCGTGAGCGAAACCCACCGCAGGAAGTTGCTCATACCTCCATCTTCCGTGGGCTGCAACACAAAATGCCAGTGGTTGGGCATTAACTGGTAAGCCAGAATTCGGCAGGCGTAACGCGTCAGTCCCTCGGCGAGGATCTGCTCGAAGGCCTCGTAGTCCTCCGGTTTGTGAAAAAAGGTCGCCCAAGCATTGCCTCGTTTCAAGGCGTGACAAATCCCACCCGCTTCGTCTGCACGTTTTGGTCTTCCCGTCCTGGCATCCTATCCGAGCTCAACTCCCCAGAAAAGAGTCCTGACACCTTTTCTTCCGTTCGCAATCGAGACTATTTGTCGTGGCACATCCTAGACCTGCTCAGCCGCCCAACCTCGAATTCGCAGCAAGCCGAGCGAGTGCCGGACACGAGTACCTCAGGACTGTCGAGCGCCCTTCGCCAACAGGTCTGACCACATTTGGCCTCAAACCAAAAGTGCCTGGCAAGAATGCCCCTGCCGAGCCCACAGTGCCGTCAACGCGCAGCGTCGATCGGCTCGCTGAGACGGCGCAAGAATATCCTCATAAGTTGGAGGCCGCGAAAGCAAAAATGGGGATGGCGAAAGCCAAAAGAGGGCAGTGATCAACTCAAAAAAAGGGAGGGCATTCAAGGGGCGACCGAAAAAAATTTCCAAGAGAAGACGCGAATAAAGTGAATCTCTTGAATCTCTTGAATCTACATTGGCATCGGTCGAAGGCGATTAATGCTAACCGATGCGGCGAAGCCGAGAATGGTGCGTGCAACTCCGTGCCGCGGTCCGTCCGTCTTCTCGCCCCGATGCCACAAATGATTGAGCCAACGCATTGGTCCATCATGCACATCGAGCGGCTCCCCGGGCCGGGCGGCTCACGCCGCTCCGCTCGTTTTCGACCAAGCCCTCGCCGCTGAACGGCTCGGCGCCGTGGCATCCGCTCGGAGTACGCATTCTTGGTTTGCGGCCCAGCCGTCGCCTGCGGTAAACGAAAATGGCGGTAAACGAACGCGACGGTAACCTTTGAGTGGAGTAGCGTAAGGCCAATGGCAGTGCTCCGTGGCTACGAGGCAAACGGTCTTATAAATAAGCAGCCGCTGGCGAAGTAACTCCGCCAGCGGCCGAATGCGCCTTGGCAAACCCATGACCAAGATATCCCTCGTTGGGTTGCATCCCCGCCTAGCTCGACATGTTTCCCCGGTGTTCTAAAACGCTACGCAGCCACTGGCGGCACCATCAGTCTACATCTGGACAACTGCGTCTACCTCCGAAAATCCCGCGGCGAGAGCCGCACCCTGAGAGTGGATCAGGGCTGCGTGCGATACTGTCCAAAAGTCCCTTGATCATGGTCGAAAATGCCCAGATCGATGTTGGGGCCGGCTTGCTGCAGCTTTTCTTGCAGGTCTTCGACGCTTCGGACCCGATCGCCATCCACCTCGAGAATGTAATCGTGGTTGATGCGGAAGCGAAACGAGTTGCCGTTCCGCTTCAAAGTGACACCGCCGTTGCTGGTCCGCACCACCCGCAGCGCCAACGTGCCAGCGCGAATGGTGGCGTTGCGAGTGAAATGGTCGTTCCGGAACTGATAGGGAACCACGTACGCCCGCAATTCCGGAATGTACGTGGTCTGAACTTCCGGCAGCGGCACCAGGATCGGACGTCCACTTTGGGCCATGGCGGGCGTCGTGGCAACGCCGCTTACGATGGCCAGGAACGCCGCCAAAACGATTGCCGCCCACTTCCCCCGGCTCGCCGCGTTTACTTGCTTGGACATGAGTGATCCACTCCTAGATAAGTCGACAACTGCGAATCCCAGCCGGTCCATCCAGTAGGGCTCGCAGCTTCATTTCCATAAGCAGTACGCCGTCGCGATCGGTGTTCTAACAAGAAAACCCGGTGGCCCCTGACGCTAGCGTTCGGTCGATTCGCTGATTGGCCGGGCCGTTCGCAACACGGCTGAATCCATCCTCCGGCTGGTCCCGCCACGACCGAATTGAACTCCGCCAAGGTGGTCTGGAGGTTCCTCGCAACGCCCCCAAAGCCCATGGTCTCTGAGCCGTAACTCGTTGGCCCAACGCGAGCGGCCGATTCGATTAGCCGGCTCAGCGCGAGCGGCCGGTTTCATTAGCCGGCTCAGCGCGAGCGGCCGGTTTCATTAGCCGGCTCAGCGCGAGCGGCCGGTTTCATTAGCCGGCTCAGCGCGAGCGGCCGGTTTCCGTTCGGTTCCGGCCGAGTCCGCCCAGAACCGGCCGCTGGCGCGGCTCGGCTGATAAGTGCGCGCGGCCCGTTCCATTAGCCGGCTCAGCGCTAGCTGCCGGTTTCCGTTCGGTTCCGGCCGAGTCCGCCCAGAACCGGCCGCTGGCGCGGCTCGGCTGATAAGTGCGCGCGGCCCGTTCCATTAGCCGGCTCAGCGCTAGCTGCCGGTTTCCGTTCGGTT
>JBIKVL010000204.1:0-6865 GCA_044356875.1 Pirellulaceae bacterium
ATGCTGGCCGAGAAACCGCTCGCCCAGGCGAAAAATCTACAAAAGACAGTCTATTGCCTCTTGCGAAGCGGCTCGGCGGCTCGGCGGCGGCTCAGCGGCGGCCCGAGACCCGGCGGAGGCCAAGTGGACGGGAGGTCAAGCAGCCAAGCGGCGCGGAGACGCATTGCCATGGCATTTGGGTGGCGAGGCTCGATTCAAGCTGGGCTCGTCGAGGTCGGCTCCCGACGTCCTTGTACCCGAACTCGGCGCAAGGACTCCATATCGCCGCCAACCTCAACCATCGATGGCGTAGGCTCGAAGGCGATTCTCAAACCGCGACGTGCACCCCTCGAACCCCGAACCCTCGAACCTGGCCATCACTTCGCCTGTTGACCCCAGCGGCGGGACTGCCGCGTGCTGACCGCTCCGGTGGCCGCATCGGCTTGAACGTAGAGCGCGGCAACATCGGGCAGCCGATCCACAAGTTCCAATCCGCGAACGGGCCCGAACACGCACAGGGCGGTCGCCAGCGCGTCGGCGGTCGTGCCGTCCTGGGCCATGACGGAAACGCTCGAACGGTCCACCACACCCAGGCCCGTGCTCGGGTCCACGATATGCGAATAACGCTGGCCGGCTATCTCCACGAACTGGAAGGCGTCGCCTGATGTCGAGACCGCGCCACGAGCCAACTCCAGGAACTGGCTGGGCGGAGCGGCCGGATTGAGCGGCGCGATGCCGACCCGCCAGCCCCGCGAATCCGGCGGCGGCTCGCCCGCCACGATGTCGCCGCTGGCGTTGACCAAGGCGCGGGTGAAGCCCAGGTTTCGCAGCACGGCCAATGCCTCGTCCGCTGCCAGCCCTTGCCCAATGCCACCCATATCGAGCCGCATCTGCGGCCGCAGCAGCTCAACCGCCTTCGACTGCCGATGCAACCGGACATGCTGGTACCCCACCGCTTCCCGAGCGGCCGCGAGCCGGTCGGCGGTCGGTAGCTCCCGTTGTCGACGCGATCGGCGCCAGAGCCGAGTCATCGGCCCGACTGTCACATCAAACGCCCCGCCCGTCAGGCGACTCAGCGAGTCCGCTCGTTCCAACGCGTGCCACAGATCGTCGCCGACGGGAACCGGTGACGCGGTTGGCGACGCGGCACTTAGCCGGCTGAGTTCGCTGGCTTCGTCGTAGTCGCTCAGGACCCTATCGAGCGTGCGGATGCGGGCGAATGCGGCGTCGAGGGCCCTCTCGGCCTCCAGGTGCTCAGTGCCGGTTTTCCTTCCTCCATCGCCTTTCAAGGGCGTGTTTTGAGCCGCTGGATGCGAGGTTGCGGGAGCGGGCGGGACGGTTTTCGGACTCGAAGGGGCCGCGGCTTGCGTTGTCGCGGAGGCATACAATACGATCGTGAAGTCGGTGGCCATGTGCCGTTCCGTCCGCTCGACGCGCTGCCATTGGACCGGCGTGTCGGCGGTGGGAACGAGTATCAGGGCCGCGATCAACCACTGCATGCGGTCGCCTTTGCTGCGATGGATGAGAATCTTGAGCTCGACGGACCGGTAAAGTAACGGGCCGCGTTCGAAGCCAACGGAAAACCAATTGTGGGCGGCACCTCGGGACGTTGCAAGTTTGACCCACTGGAAGAATTCCGTCGCATCGTGGTGTTCCGCATCCGGCGGCTAGCCTAGATGACTGCCGTAACCTGTCTCTCTCCTCTTGAATCAACGTGTCGAGCAAATCCATGAACCGACGAACGGGCGCCGGCCGCGGCGCGAACGCGAAGTTGTTCCGGGGCGGTGTTTCCAACGCGATTCGAACGATCGTCGCGGCCGCCGGCATCGGATTCGCGGGCTGGGGCGGGGCCAGCTCGGCCGAGGCGCAAGCTCCCGATCGAGTGCTCGCCATTCCCGAGGCGGTGGCGGCGACGGAAGCCGAAATGAAAGCGTACTCGGAGCGGATCGAACATACGGACGTCGCCATTCCGCTGGTGCCGATCAAGGGCGGCACGTTCCAAATGGGAAGCGCGGACGGCGAGCCTGGACGGACGGCGGACGAAGGACCGCGGCACGAAGTGAAGATCGCGCCGTTTTGGATGGGCAAGTTCGAAATGACGTGGGACGCCTACGAAATCTGGATGTTCGATCAGGACATTCAACGCCGAGTGTTGGCCAAGGCCGCGCCGAATCTGCGGGACAAGGAAGCCGACGAGTACCAGCTTTCTCAGCCCACGGCGCCGTACACCGACATGACTTTCGGAATGGGAAAACGCGGTTATCCGGCGATCTGCATGACTCAGTTGGCCGCCCGCGTCTATTGCCAGTGGCTGTCCGCGAAGACTGGGCGCTATTACCGATTGCCCACTGAGGCGGAATGGGAATATGCCTGCCGCGCCGGCACGACCGCCGCCTATTCGTTCGGCGACGACCCCGCCGCACTCGACGAACACGGTTGGTTTCTCGACAACAGCGAGGAAAAGTATCATCCGGTCGGCAAGAAGAAGCCGAACCCGTGGGGCCTCCACGATATGCATGGCAACGTCTCCGAATGGGTGCTCGATCAACACTCGGCCGATTACAGCCAGTGGTCGGGCGGACCCGCCGTGAATCCGCTGAACATCCCGCGGACCGAGTGGGGCCGCGTTGTCCGCGGCGGGTCGTGGGATGCTGAAGCGAAAAAGCTCCGCAGCGCCGCTCGCGACAAGTCCCACGAGGATTGGAAGCAGCAAGACCCGCAGCAACCGAAGAGCATCTGGTACCTGACCGACGCGCTGCATGTCGGCTTCCGCATCGTCCGCCCGCTGACGCCGCCCTCCACCGAGGAGCTCGCCGCCAAGTGGGACAAGCAGGAGCCGTTCGAGGACCGCAAGCGAAAGCGGTAGGTTAGTGGTTAGTGGTTAGTGGTTAGTGGTCAGTGATTAGTGGTTAATTGTGAGTGGTGATAGGCCACCTAAAGTTGGTCGCGGTTTATCGATGGTTTCGTTCGTCACTAGTGCTCGTTGACTTTTCGATGGCGGCTGGATTCGGTGATAGGTCGCTGAAAACCTGAAACCTGAAACCTGAAACCTGAAACCTACGCCCCGACCGCTATCAACCAGCGTTCGCGATTTGTTTTGGAGTTGTTCTCATGGATGTTTCCGTTCGTCCGTTCACTCACCTGCATTGCCACAGCCATTACAGCTTGCTGGATGGGGCGAGTTCGATCGATCGATTGGTCGAGCGGACGAAGGCGCATGGGATGAACGCGTTGGCGTTGACGGACCATGGCAACCTGCATGGAGCGCTGGAGTTCTACAAGGCGGCGAAGGCGGGCGGGATCAATCCGATTTTGGGGATGGAGGCGTACATCGCTCCTGGGAGCCGGTTTGAAAAGGATGGCGGCAGCACGCGCGAATCGAGTTTCCATTTGACGCTGTTGGCGCAGAACCGCGTGGGATTCAAGAACCTGATCAAGCTGGCGTCCTCCGCGATGCTCGAAGGGTTCTATTTCAAGCCGCGGATCGACAAAGAGCTGCTGGCCCAGCACCACGAGGGGCTGATATGCCTGAGCGGCTGCGTGTCGAGCGAATTCAGCCGGGCATTGCTGCGCGGGTACGGCAACGACGCCGAGTTCAAGGAGGCGATGGAGGTCGCCGGTTGGTTCGCCAAGCTGTTCGGGGACCGGTATTTCGTCGAGATCATGAACAACGGCGTCGAAATCCAGCGATTGCAGTTGGAAGCGGCGGTCGACTTGGCGAAGCGCGTGGGCTTGCCGTTGGTGGCGACCAGCGATTGCCACTACGTCGATCCGGAGGACGCCGAGGCGCAAGACGTGTTGCTGTGCGTGAACACCGGGAAGTTCCGCACTGACACCAGCCGGATGAAGATGGACGGCGACCAGTACTTCCTGCGTCGACCCGACGAGATGTACGACGCGTTTCCGGGGCTCGAAGACGCGGTGGCTCGCAGCCAGGAGATCGCCAACTCGGTGTCGATCGACCTGGAGCTTGGCAAACGCCATTTCCCGACTTTCCGGATTCCGGCGGAGCGAACGCCGGATGACTACTTGCGCGAACTGTGCTTGAAGGGGTTGCGGGAGCGGTATGAGGGCAACGAGGAGATGTTGCCGGGCGGCGAGCTGTCGCCGCGAGTGATGAAGCGGCTGGACCGCGAACTGAGCTGCATCAGCAAACTCGGCTTTTCGAATTACTTCCTGATTGTCTGGGACTTTGTGCGGTACGCGCGGGAACGCGACATTCCGGCGACGGCGCGCGGCAGCGGCGTCGGGGCGCTCGTGTGCTATGCGCTCTATCTGAGCCATGTCTGTCCGCTGAAGTACGACTTGCTGTTCGAGCGGTTCCTGGATGAGAATCGCCGCGAGGCGCCCGATATCGATATCGACTTCTGCAAGCAGCGGCGGACGGAAGTCATTCGCTACGTCAAGGAGAAGTACGGCGAGGAGAACGTCGCGCAGATCGGGACGTTTGGCACGCTGGCGGCGCGGGCGGCGATCAAGGACGTCGGCCGAGTGCTCGGGATGCCGGTCGAGCGGGTCAACAAACTTTCTTCGCTCGTGCCCGAAGAGCTGGGGATTTCGCTGGACGAGGCCCTGGAAAAGGGCGCCGAACTCAAGCAGGCCTACGACACGGATCCGGAGATCCGCGAGCTGCTGGATTTGGCGCGGCGGATCGAAGGGCTGGCGCGGAACATCGGCACGCATGCGGCGGCCGTGGTGATCGCCGACAAGCCGCTGACAGAATACGTGCCGTTGGGACGCGTGACGGGCAAGACCGACATCATCACGCAGTGGTCGATGGGGGACGTCGAGGCGGCCGGGCTGCTGAAAATGGACTTCCTGGGTCTGCGCAACTTGACGATCCTGTCGAAGGCGGTCGAGTTGATTCGGCAGACGACCGGCAAAACGGTCGATCCGTACAAGTTTCCCACCGACGACCGCCCCACCTACGCGCTCCTGCAACGCGGCGAAACGAAAGGCATTTTCCAGCTCGAAAGCGGCGGCATCCGCGACCTGCTGCAAAAAATGAAGCCCGACGGTTTCCACGACATCATCGCCACGAACGCCTTGTACCGTCCCGGTCCGCTCGAAGGCGGCATGGTGCGGGACTATGTCGAGGTGAAACACGGTCGGCAGAAGGCCGAGTACATCCACCCGATCTGCGAAAAGATCCTGGGCGAGACCAACGGCGTCATGGTCTACCAGGAGCAGGTGATGCGGATTCTGAACGAGCTGGGCGGGATCGAACTGGCGAACGCCTACACCTGCATCAAGGCGATCAGCAAGAAGAAAGAGGAAATCATCAACCGTAATCGCGAGCAGTTCCTGAAAGGCTCGCAGGCGAAAGGTTTGACGGCGAAGCAGGCCGAGGATTTCTGGAACCTGATCATCAAGTTCGCCGGCTACGGCTTCAACAAGTCCCATAGCACGGCGTACGCGTTGATCGCCTATATGACGGCCTATTTGAAGGCCCATTACCCGGTTGAGTTCATGGCGGCGTTGCTGTCGGGGGACATCGAGGGGCGGAATTTCAAGACGAAGGATCCGCTGGTCGAACACCTCGAGGATTGCCAACGGATGGGGATTGAGATCGTCCCCCCGAGCGTGAACAGTTCGGATCCCGACTTCTCGGTGAAAGCGGGACGGATCCATTTCGGACTGGCCGCGATCAAGGGCTGCGGCGGCTCGGCGTCCGAGGCGATCGCCAGCGAGCGGCGGAAGCGGGGACCGTATCGCGACCTGTTCGATCTATGCGAGCGGGTCGATCCCCAACAGTGTGGTCGAGCCGCCCTGGAAACGCTGATCAAGGCTGGCGCGATGGATTGCTTCAAAGCCACGCGGAAGCAGTTGATGACCGCCTTGGAGCGGGCGATGCAAGCGGGCGCCGCCGCCTTGTCCGATCGCCGCAGCGGCCAGAAAAACCTGTTCGGCGGATTCGACGAGGATGACGGCAAGGACAAAAAAGCCGCGACCGCGACGCTGCCCGATTGCGGCGAGTTCGAGGAACGCGAGCGCCTGGCGATGGAAAAGGAAGTGCTCGGGTATTACCTGTCGAGCCATCCGCTGAGCGAGTACGCGGCGATGTTGTCCGAGTTCTGTTCGCACACAACGGACAAGCTGGTGGACCTGCCCGACCGGATGGAAGTGTTTCTCGGCGGCATGTTGTCGTCGATCAAGATCACCAACACGAAAAACAGCCGCCCCGGCGCCCCGACCCGCTACGCGATGTTCGATTTGGAAGACACGGCGGGCGCCATCCGTTGCATTCTCTGGCCGGATGATTTCGTAAACTTCGGGCAACTGGTGCAGCCGGACGCGATTTTGGTGGCCCGCGGGGTGCTCGACCGCCGTGGCGGCGACGAAGCGAATCTGATCGTGAACGAATTGATACCGATCAGCGAGCTGAGCGCGCGGTACACAACCGGCATGGTGGTGCGAGTGGACGAGACGCGGCACGGTCCCGAAATGCTCACGAAGATCCGCGAGGTGGTCCGGGGTTATCCGGGTCAACGTGATTTGGAACTGCTGCTGCAGCTGCGCGACGGTTGCCGGGTTCGTCTGAAGGCGAACTCGGTCCGCCTGGACATTACTCAGGAACTGCAGCGGCGGCTGGACGAACTGCTCGGACCGGGCAACGTTCGGCGGATCACGTCGCCTCCCAAGCCGAGCGCGGGCGGAGGAAACGGCGGCGGGCGAGGCAATTTCCGCGCCGCCCGCAAGGGCTAGCCGATCGTCCAAGCCGCTTCATTCCGAACCGTTGACGCCTGATTGGCGTCGGCACGCGGGTTTTTCGCGCCGTTTTTTTGCGATGCGACAAACCGCCAACTAAGATCTCTGGGTGGATTGTGCGCCAATCGGTTTCGAGTCGCCTTGTCCTTCGTCGAGCGAGATAACGCCGTGACCTTGA
>JBIKVL010000205.1:0-6862 GCA_044356875.1 Pirellulaceae bacterium
CAACGCTATGGGATTCCCGCCTAATCGGCTGCTGTTGCTCATTGGCCGTGGTTCGCGTCTGTCCCCCCAAACGCTTCCTGACTTTGCCGCTTCGATTCGCCAGCCGGACTTTCCGTCGTTCGCTTACCGCCGCTTGCCGCCCACATTCAAACCGGATCGATCGCCATGCGTTTCCGTTTCATGGTTTTTCTGACGCTGTTGTCGCTGACTGCGCGGGCGGTCGCCGTGGATGTAGCCCCGGTTGACCCGCCGCCACCTGTGCATCTTGTCGGCCATGAAGACACGCCGCTACTCCTGCGGGTCCAAGACGTGATCGACGATTGGGACCCGCGCAAGCTGCGCGACCCCTATGCGGAAACCGTGTACCACCGTCTCGCGAATGGCGGATGGCGAAAGGAGCGGTTGTTGCGGAGGCCGGACTTGAACGAGTTCGTCGCGGATGTGGCTGCGATGGAGGCGCTGGGCAAAGCCTTCTTCTGGGAAATGCAAGCCGGTAGCGATTTCGGCCAACGTTCCAATGGCACCTTCCATGGGACTGCCTGCGCCTCGTGCCATTACCGTTTTGGGGCCGACGCCCGCAACCGCCACACCAAGCGCATTCCATTCGTCGTCTGGGAGAAATATGATCGAGATTCAAAGCATCCACTGCTCGACGAGCCCCCCCAACCTTTCCACGCGTTGAAGTCGGCGGTGGAAACGATCACGAATCCGGAACAACTGAAGACGGTCAATGGCGATACGCCACTGTCGCTGATCATCGGTTCGCAGGGAGTACCGCCGCTGAATTTCAGCGGCCTGGTGTTTCACGCCGGCTCGGGAAACACGCCGGGCTGGTTTCAAGAACGCTGGTATTTGCGCTCCGTCGAACCGTATCAGGGCACGAACATGTTGCCTGAGGCCGCGATGTTCGTGGACCGTCAGCTTCCCGAGGGACGGCGAGTTCGCCAAATCACATCGCGGAACTCGCCGACCGTCATCAACTCGGTATTCTCCGACCGACTATTCCACGATGGCCGAGCCGAATCGACCTTCAACGGCTTTTCGATCGCCGGCGACCAGGACACCCGGCAAGTGCTTTATCGGCGCCACCATGATGGAATGCTGATCCCCGCGCGGATCGCGGTGGTGAACGCCGCCCTCGCGTCGCAAGCGGTGGGGCCGATCGTGAGCGACATCGAGATGTCCTACACGGGCCGCGGTTTTCCCGATGTGGCCCGTAAACTGCTCGATTCGACCGTGCTCGGATTCCAGGAAGTTTCGCCGCACGATAGCGTCTTGGGACCGTACGTGGCGAGCGGCGAAGTCGGCTGCGGCAGCACCTATCGGCGGTTGATTCAACGCGCGTTTCGCCGGGAGTGGTGGGACGATCGCGACAGCCACGGCGTCCGTCAGTGGGTGCCACTGCAACTAGCAACGCGTGCCAAGGGAACCCCAGCCCCTCATGGCGACCTGATGGAGGCGAATTTCTCGCTCTACTGGGGCCTCAGCCTGATGCTGTACCAGGCGATGCTCGTCTCCAATAACTCGCCGTTCGACCAGATGATGCGTGGTAACGCAGCGGGAGTGAACGCGCGCTGGGAACAGGAGAAGGCGAAGCTCGGCCCGATTTACCTGGACAAAGTCGTCACCGACCCGAATAGCAAACCGCAGTTGCTGATCTCGGGCGCCGAGGTCTTTTTGCGGGGACATCGAATCTTCATGAATCGAGGCTGCGTGGAATGCCATGCGGGCCCGTTCATGAGCGAGATCTTCGATCGCAACGGACCGCTGGAAGTGGCGAAGCCGATCCACCACACGTTGCAGCGCCTGTTGTTGCCCGTCTCGAAAGGCGACGCCATCGCCCTGAAATTGGAGGAAGCGCAACGGGCGATGCTCGCCGATGTCGCCTCAACGCTCGCCACTGCGGCTCCAGCCAAGAAACACATCGCCGCGCGGGTCGCGGTCGCACTCGACGCGCTTCGCGAGGAAGCGCGCGGCAACGAGTCGAAATTGAAAGAATTGATCGCGAAGCGGCTCCAGGCGGACGGCTTCCCGGAAATGAATCCCGCTCCGCCACCGACGTCGCTCGCCGAGGCGCTCGCGCTTCGCATGATGACCTTCGAGAAGCTCCGACCGACTTTCTCGGGCGACCGCGATTTCTTCTCGGAGGAAGAGCGGGTCCGGTACGTGGCGAAGTTGGTGGAAGGCTCGGCTCCGCCCGTGTTCGTCGAGTTTATGGCGATTCCGCCCAGTTTGGCCGCCAACCGTCCCAAGCTGCCGATCGCGGGCCCGCTCGCTCGTTTTCCCTACGCCTTCTACGACCTGGGTTTCTACAACCTTGGCGTATCGCCACCGCGGTACGATCGGGGCAATGGCGGCTGGAGCGATGCCGTCGAACCGCCGTACGCGCCGATCGTTCACGATCTGACTTGGCTGCGCGGCTTGCCGATTTGGAACCGATCGCCCGAGTTGCAACATTTGCCGCCAGCGGCTCGAAACAACGATCGACGCCGTAGCGACACGATCCTGACGTCCCGCGCCCGCTTCCTCGCCCAGTCCGAGGAACCCACTGGGCACCGCAAGCCGTTCCTGCATGACAACGAATTGATGTTCTGGGGTTCGTTCCGCACGCCAACCCTTCGCAATGTCGAACTCACCGCCCCTTACATGCACAATGGCCGGCTGTTGTCGCTGTCGGATGTGGTCGACTTTTACAACCAAGGCGGCGATGTCGATGCCGATCCGGAAAGGAACCCCGACAAGCATCCGGCCATGCGGCCGCTCGATATGACCAACGAGGACCAACGGGCGCTCGTGTTCTTCATGCTCTGCCTGACCGACAACAACGTCCGCCACGAACGCGCTCCGTTCGATCACCCATCCTTGACGTTGGCGAACGGCTACGAACAGAATCTCGCCGAGCGGTTCACGCACGTCGAGGCGGTCGGCGCTTACGGCCGCGAGTGTCCGCCCAGCGGCTTTCCCAGCGACAACTGACATGGATGAATGGAGTGGCCGCAGCGGTTCCTGGCCGCGGCGGCTCGAATGGTTAGGCGTCACGCTGCTCTTCGCCTTCTTTGCGGGCCAGGACGCGCCCGCGGTCAACGAGGCTCATTACTTGGCCAAGGCCAGGCACTTTTGGGATCCAGCGTGGTGTGGCCGCGACCTTTTTCTGCGATCGCGCGACGCGCACCAAGTCTTCGCCGCGACGATCGGTTGGCTGGCGTTGCTGGTCCCGCTGCCCGTGGTGGCGTGGATCGGGCGATGCGTCACATGGGCCGCTCTGGCGGCCGGCTGGCAACGCCTCAGCGGCTCGTTGTTCCCCCGACCGGGCGTGGCACTGCTGTCCGCCAGCCTCTGGCTTACATTGCTCGATCACGGCACGATGGCTGGCGAGTGGGTCGTGGGCGGCGTGGAAGCGAAATGCTGGGCGTACGCCGCGGTGCTGTTCGCGCTGGAATGTTTCCTCTCCGAGCGATGGAATCGCGGGCTCGCGTGGCTGGGATTGGCCACGTGCTGCCACGTGCTGGTTGGTGGTTGGTCGCTGATCGCGGCGGCCGCCGCATGGTTGGGTTGCGGCCCATTCCGCCCGGCCATCAAAAAAATGTGGCCGGGATTCCTCGCCGCCGGACTGCTTTTACTGCCGGGACTCGTGCCCGCGCTCCTATTGACGGCTGGCACCGAGCCGACGGTGGCCGCGGATGCGGCATGGATCTATGTGTATGGGCGATTGTCCCATCATCTCGTTTTCCATCGCCTCGATCCCTACGCCATCGCCGCTTTCGCAGGCGTGCTGGTGGCATGGGCGGCTGCCGCCAGCGCGACGCCCTGCGATCTTAGACCAGGACACCTCGGACAACGTCCGTTGCGTGGGTTTGTGGGCGGCGCGGTCGCCATCGCAGCGGCTGGCGTGTTGGTCGATCAATTACTGCTCGGCCAATGGGAACTGTCGGCGAAACTGCTGCGATACTATTGGTTCCGGCTCGCGGACGCGATGTTGCCAGCCGGAGCGGCGTTGGCCGTGGCGGGCGTGATCCTGGGCCACTGGCGCTCGCGACCGCGATTGGCCCGCGGTCTTCTCGCCGCAGTCGTCCCCCTAGCCGTCGCCGGCGTCATCGCGGGCAGTCTTCAACACGGAGCGCTATCCCCTAACCTCGGCGATCCGCAGTGGAATTGGCTGGAACGCGAGCAGCTCCTGAACCGCGGCGATCGGCCGCGAGTCGCGCGTCAATGGCGGGAGACCTGCCAGTGGATTCGCGACAACACGCCCGCCGATTCGCTATGGCTGACGCCGCGACACCAACAAACGTTCAAGTGGCTCGCCCAACGGGCGGAAGCGGTGAACGGCAAGGACGTGCCGCAGGACGCGGCGGCGGTGGTGGAATGGCAGGATCGACGCGAGGCGTTGTTCCCTCCTGAAACCGGCGCTGTGGGACTGACAGGCCTCGGCGAACAGCGGTTGATCGAGTTGGCTCGACGATATGGCGCCGAATATGTTTTGGTCGACGAGTTTCTGGGAAAACGCCAGCTCGACTTGCCCATCGTGTACCCACGGGACGACAAGCCGACGGCGTTTCGGGTATACCGAATGGCCAGCCCTTAACGATGTCGGCCGTGAGACGACATCGGCCGTGAGACGACATCGGCCGTCGGACGACATCGGCCCGTGTGAAAAAGTGAGCGTGCGACATGATCGGGCTTGGGCTGCGTTTTGGCTGATTTGGAATTTGGGAATTGCCTGCCGTGGATTGGATCGATTTGGAGGTCCGCCTGACTGCGCGGTTGCGGCGAGCCCTTCCCGGCCGCGAGTCGCACCGCCCGTACACTCAGGAATTGGGCTTTGGGCGGCATCAAGGTCCGCCGTCGCCCGACGTGCGGCGCGCCGCCGTCATGGCCCTGCTCTTTCCGCGGTCCGGCCAATGGCAGGTGCCGCTGTTGTTGCGTCCGCAGTCGATGGCGGCGCACGGTGGACAAGTCGCTTTTCCGGGCGGGGCGGTCGAGTCGGGTGAGACGCTCGAAGCATGCGCCGCCCGTGAGGCCTTCGAGGAACTGGGGATACAACCTTCCCAAGTGCGTTTCGTTGGCCGTTTGACGCCGCTGTTTGTGTTCGCGAGCAACTACCTGGTAACTGCCTGCGTGGCGTTCGCGGACGCTCCTCCCGAGTTCTTTCCGAACCCAAGCGAAGTCGATCGCCTGTTGGAATTGCCGCTCGCGCGGCTGGCCGATCCGGCGATTCAAACGCCGCATTTGATCCGCCGCCAAGGCGTCGAATTCGCCGCGCCGGCCCTGTCTTACGGCGGCCTGCGTATCTGGGGCGCCACCCGGATGCTGCTCGCGGAACTCGCCGATCTCGCCACGGAAGCGATGACGCGGGCGGGCGACGAACGGTAGATCGTGTCGACGATCCACAGCGTCTCTTTTTTCCGTACCGACGAATCTGCTCATTCTCGGTCCATGTACTTCAGTGCTTATCATCGACTAAATTACGGCGGCTGGACAAACCATACGGGTTAGTCGAGTCATCCATCCCGCCCAGGAGCTCCCATGACGATTCCGTTCCGCCGATTCTTGGCTGCCGCCGTCGCGACGTTTGCGCTCGCAGTGCTCCCCTCGTTCGCCCAAGAGAACTCGCCGATCATCCCTCGCCCCGATGGCAAACCGGCCGACATGTCGAAACCGGTGCAGGTCTTCATTCTGCTCGGACAGTCCAACATGGTGGGACTCGGCAAAGTGAAAGGCGGAGAGTTTTCCTTGGAACATGCGGTCAAGGAGAAGAAAAAGTATCCCTATTTGGTGGACGATTCCGGGTTGTGGACCGAACGGAAGGATGTCCGCTTTGTGCAGTACATGTCGGGCCGAGGCCCACTCCGCAACGAATGGATGACGGTCGCTGGCGGCAACCTGGGTCCGGAATACGGTATCGGACATCCGCTGGGAAACGCGATCGACGCGCCGGTGATGCTCCTCAAATGCTGCATCGGCAACCGCGCCCTGGGTTGGGACTTGCTGCCGCCGGGCGGGGAGGGTTTCGAGTTCACCGACAGCAAGGGTGTCACATGGGTCCATCCGGGATATAAGGGCACTCCCGAGCGATGGAAGAAGGGCGAAGAACCGAAGCCGATCGCCTGGTATGCTGGAAAACAGTACGACGACGACACACGCGATGCGAAAAAGGCCCTCGCCGATCTCGCCAAACATTATCCCGATGCGACGAGGCATGAAGTCGCTGGCTTCTTCTTCTGGCAAGGTGAGCGGGATGCCGGCAGCGAGGCGCTCTCCGACCGATACGAGCGGAATCTCGTCCATTTCATCAAGCAGTTGCGTAAAGACTTCGAGGCGCCCCACGCCAAATTCGTCCTTGCCACTTTGGGTGAAGCGACCAAGGGAAGCGGTGGCAATGGCGGCAAAGTTCTCGAAGCGCATCTGGCCGTCGATGGCAACTCGGGCAAATACCCCGAGTTCAAGGGGAACGTCGCCACGATCTACACCCACCCCATGGCCCAAGGCGGCAGCGGCAATGGCCATTACGGCGGCAAGGCCGAGGTCTATATGGACGTCGGCGAAGCGATGGGCCGCGCAATGCTCGAACTGTTGAAAGGCAAGTAGGCGATCCGCAAAAATTCGGGAACTGTTGATCCTCCAGGTCGACGACGATCGTTGGTTTCGATCCCCAGTTGAAATCCAGGATAAAGTTCTCAGCCGAGTCGGCTACGCATGCGAGTCTGCAGGACTTGGACTAACTCGTTGAGTTGTTCGCGATCCCAAGTCGCAAGTTCATCGCTGTTGGCTACCGGTTCGCCGAGCAATTGCTGGAGGGTCTGAATGGTTCCCTCCAAGCGACCTTCCTCGCGTCCTTCCTGCCAACCTTCCTGCCAACCTTCCT
>JBIKVL010000206.1:0-6857 GCA_044356875.1 Pirellulaceae bacterium
TTCAAGCTCCCCCTACGACTTCGAAGTTGGTCGTGGCGCCGTCCGGGGTCGCGCATTCCACCTTCAGTTCCGGCTTTTCCTTGCCAGCCACCTCGACGCGCAGCGTGATCGGATGGCGGCCGACGGTAAGCGTCACCGTCGCCTCCCGCTTCGACTCGATCGAGTCCGCTCCGACCCACGCCTGAAACGGCGCGGAAGAATCGATCGAAAAGCGCACGGGGCCTTCGTCCGACACATTGATTTCGCCTTGCAGGATGAGCACTCGGGGCTTTTCACCCGGCGCCGCCCAGTCGGCCGCATCCACGATTTCCGACAGCGGCAATGCTCCATTCACTTTTCCGTACGCCGACAACCACTGCTCGGCGGGCGCCCCGAAGACAAACTGCCGCAGGTTTTCCAAGTGCGGCACCTCATTGAGAACCTCATCGGCCGGCGCCCGCAGCACCCGCCACCGCTGAATACGTTTCGCTTGCTGGACCGCGTAAGGACCCGGCTTGCCGAGCTCGGAGACGAACCGGGCGAGGTCCACCAGCTCGGACCGCGTCAAAAACATCGTCAGCCCCTGCGGCATGAGCGAACGGCCTTCGGCCTCGTCGTCGATGTCGGCGGTCGGGATCGTGATCGTTTGGCCGTTGACGTCCCGCACATTCACCCGCACGTCATCGCGATCGATGACGATGCCGGTGAGCACCTTGCCCGATGACAGTTCAAACACCCGCGTGACGTACTGTTCTTTGACGGCCAGATTCGGATTGAGAATCGAGTTGACGATGTAATCGGTGGGCGAGGAACCGCCGACCGCGCTCAGTTCCGGTCCGACTTGTCCGCCAGCGCGACTGACGCTGTGGCACTTCATGCAGCTTAGATCTTTGCGGCGGAAAATCGCTTCGCCGCGCGCCGGATCGCCCTTGGCCACCACTTCGTCGGCCAGCTTCGCGACTTCCTCGGGCGTGGGCGGCGGCGCGTCGGACACAATGCCGGCCGCCTTGCTCAACACTTCCGTCAAGCCAGCGTCGCTGTGCCCCACCGAGTACATGTAACGCAGGGCGACTTTCGCCACGTCGGGCTTCAGCGCTTGTTGCCCGAGGGCGCGTGCGAGCCGTTCCGGTCCGTCCTTGCGATTGAGAAAAGCGGCGACAAGCTCCGCGGGATCCTCTTGCGCCGTCGCTTCCCCCAGACATTTTGCGGCGGCTGTGGCAGCACCATCGAGATCAAAACCGGCAAGGCCGGCGATCGCGAGCGACCGGAGCGGGAATGGCTGGCCGGGACTGGCGAGCCGCGCGAGCGCTTCGCGGCTGGCCAGATCGCCGATCGCCACCAGGCCTTCGATCGCCACCCGCCGCATCGCCGGCGCCGCTTTCGCATCCATCGCCAACGTTCGCAGGGCCGGCGCGACAGAGACGTCTTTCCAGGTCGAGGCAAGTCGAATCGCCGCCGCCTGCAACGCGGCGTCCCGAGAGGCTTCGCCCGCGAGGATTCCGCCGAGCGCCGCCAGATCGCCTGACGGTTTCAACTTCCGGGTCGTCGCCGCGTCCGCCAGCCAAGCCATCGCCTGCTTCCGCAAATCGGCCGGAAAACCGTCGGCCCGCGCGACTTTGTCGAAGACGACCCGCAGATCGTGCTCGTTGCCCCGTTTGCAGATCATTTCGACAACCGTCGCTTGCCGTTCCGCCGGCAACCGGCCGCTCTGGAACAGCTTCAACAGCGGCCCCACCGCGCTCGGCGGATCCTCGGCCGCCACGCTCGTCGACGACACACCCTGCGTCACGCCCAACGTCACACCCAGCGTGACGGCAACCACCGCCAAGCTCCAACGGCAACTCATCGGCAAGGCAAACGTCATCTTATTTCCCCATGGAAACAACGCACCCGCCGATGTCGGCGGGTGCGTTTCGTTCACAACAGTAAGAGCCGAACCGCCGGCCGAAGGTTCGCTTCAGCGACTTTTTCAACCGGCGGACCACTCGCTAACCGTCTATTTCTTGAACGCCTTCACGCGGCGATCGAGCGTCTTGTTGGTTTCATCCAACGCGTGCTTGATGTACGCGTCTTGGGGATGAACCAACGATTCGACGGCGATCTCGGCGGCCTTCTCGGCCTGGGCACCCGAGAAATAGCTTAATGCCCAGATCGCTTGGAGGCGAACCCGGCCCGCTTCGTCGTTCACTTGTTGTTGGAGCAACGCCAACGGGTCGGACAACCGATCGCGCCAGTAGACGACGATCTTGGTCGCCGCCGCCCGCGCCCGGCTGTCAGGCGACTTGAGCACCTTCTTCAGCAGCTCCTCGTTCACCACGTTGTGGCTCTGATGGAGCCAGAGGCCTTCGAGCACATGGTGCTCGTAGTCGGCATGCTTCGAGTCCAGGCTCGCCAGCCACGTTTTCGCGGCGGCGGCGACATCGGCCGTCGGGCGGCCCGACAGTTCAATCCGCGCCCGGCTGCGAACCCGGTCATCCGGCGACTTCAACAGGTCGAGCAACGCGGGGATCGGCTGACCGGCGATCGGCGCAGGCTTCAGCAGTTCCCGGCCTTCGTACCGCACCCGGAACACGCGGCCGTGGGTTCGGTCGCGGCTCGGATCGCGAAGGTTGTGCTGCATGTGGCCGATGATCGGATTGTGCCAGTCGGTGAAGTAGATCGAGCCATCGGGCGCGACTTCGACGTCCGCCGGCCGGAAGTTCGGGTCGGACGAGAACACAATCGGCTCGACCTCGGTCGCGCCAAAGCTCGAATCCTTCTCGTTCAGCTTGTAGTGCAGCATGCCCTGGAAGCCGATCACGTTGAGCACCAACAGATTGCCGCGGAACTCTTCCGGGAAATGGCTGCTGCTGAGCACCTCCACGCCCGCGCACGGACGGGTCCGTTGCTGGTACACCTGCGGCGGACGACCGTGCTTGTTGGGGAAGTCGACATCGCCGGAGAACAACAGCGCGTGGTACGGTTGAGCGCCCGTGCCGTCGTAGACGATGTCCTGGCCCCATTTCTCGAACACGTGCCCGTGCGGATTCGCGAACCCGAACGACACGTAGACGTCGAACTTCTTGCTCCGGGGCTCGAAGCGGAACACGGCACCGTTGGCGACGCGCCGCGGCCCGCCCCACGGCGTTTCGACCTGCGAGTGGTGGAAGGTTCCCTCTTGGAAATAGACCGCGCCGCCCGGATCGAGCGCGAAGCTGTTCGCCGTATGGTGCGTGTCGGCGGTGTCCAGGCCGTGAATCATCCGTTCCTTGACGTCGTACTTGTCGTCGCCGTCCGTATCCCTGAGGTACAGCAGATCGGGCCCCTGCGCGACGAGCACGCCGTTGTTCCAAAATTCGAAACCAGTCGGATTGTGCAGGTCGCCCGCGAACGTCTTGCAAACGTCGGCGCGGCCGTCGTTGTTCGTGTCTTCCAGGATCAACAACTTGTCGTTCATCTGTTCAGTCGGCTTCCAGTGCGGATAGGTCGGCCACGCGGCGACCCACAGCCGGCCCTTCGTATCGAACGCCATCTGCACGGGATTGACGAGTTCCGGGAACCGGCCTTCGTCGGCGAACAGCTCGACCTTCATGTTCTTGTGGACCGTCATCTTCGCCAGCGTTTCCGCCTCGGCGAGGAATTGGTGCTTGCCGCCCTCGAGCGGTCCCGGCTTGTTCGAGATCACGGGAAGGAACTCGGGATGCTGGCCGTCGTCCGGCTTCAGCGACTTGCCTTGAGCGGCCGCCCACACCACTTTGTCGCGCGCGGCGGTGAACACGTCGAGCGTTTCCAGTTCGCGTTGGGCCACCGAATAGTTCGACAAGCCGTCGCCGTAACCGCCCGGCCCCTCGGAAAACTTGAGGAAAGCGCGGTCGCCGTAGGTCGAGTAGCCGTCGGTGACGCGATAGCGGTGGTACCAATGCCAATTCTTGTCGCTCACGGCGTCATGGAGCTGCGTGAGCGTGTTGACCGCTGGCGGAGCCGTGCCGAAGAGCGCCTGGTAGGCGATCTCGGCCACGACGCGGTCACCCTTGGCGTTGAGATGCACGCCATTGATAGTGTGCGGTTCCTTCGAACCTCCGGGACCGGCCGCCTGGAATGCCGCGAGGGTCGGCGTGAACAGATCGACGTAGACCGCGCCGTTGGCTTTGGCCGCTTCGGCGAGCGCCCCCGAATACATCTTCAGCCGCGCGTTCGAGGCCGCCACCTCGGCCACCGTCGGCAAATTCGCATCGGCGACAAGCTCATGGGCAATGGGCGAAAAGAGTACGACCCGCGGAGCCGACTTGCCGTTGTATTTCTGCGACGCGGCGTGCTTGAGGAACGCTTCGGCGTCGGCCTTGAATTTCGCCAATCCGGCTTCGCCATTCCACGACTCGTTGTAGCCGAAAAACGCGAAGATCACGTCGGCTTTCGTGTTCGTGAGTTCAAACCGGTTCTCGCGCACCTTGCCCTGGTCCCGCTTCGACAGCTTGTTCGGCTGCGGCACCGGCGCCGAGGCGGAAAGCCACTCGTCCTGCGAACCGAACGACATCGAGCGGAGTCGCTTACTTCCGTCTTGCCAGCCGTTGATTTCGTCGCCGCTGTAGCCCAAGTTCCGGAACACCAGCTCATGGGACGGGTAGCGGGCGTGAATCAACGGCTCCAGCCAACCGCCGTGCTGCATCCGTTCGGCCAGCGTGTTGCCGACGATACAGATGTGCTCGCCCTTGCCCAATTCGAAGGATTGCGCCTGGGCCGGCGCGGCGCACAACGCGCCAAGGAGAGTAATGCAGACCAACGCCAACGATCGTCTCATGCGGCGATTCCTTCGGAACGGGGAGGAAATTGACCGGAAGGCCCGGATTGTAGCTGGGAAACGCCCCATTGCCATCATGGATGGCGCCGCAAGGCGGCCGTAGAGCCCTCGCAGTGTCTCGATGGCAATGCTTCCGCAGCGCATCCACCCGCAGAACGCTCTAACCGTTCCCTGGTCGAATCTCAGGAATTGACACGCGGAAGTTCAACCACAATCCTCTCCGCTGACCGAACATTCGCCAGCTTCCATGCCGGCGAGCTGCTGCGTAAACTCAACGTTGTCAGCACGGATTTGTCTCAACAGCGTCGATTCCGAAGAGAAGGAAAACATGTCCCACGTGACCGAACCGCCCAAGGTCGCCGCGAAGGCAATTCTCGACGCGTTGCCGGACAATGCGTCCTGGGACGATGTGCAATATCATCTCTATGTCCGACAACAGGTCGAGGCCGGATTGGCCGATGAGGCCGCCGGACGTCTCGTCGACACCGCCGAAATGCGCCGTCGCCTAGCCGAACGCCAAGCCCAACGCAAACGGGGTGAGGGTTGAGAGTTCGTTGGACAGAGCGTGCCGCCCAGGATGCACTTCGCATCTACGATTTCATTGCTGAACAATCGGAGGCCTACGCCCAATCTGTTTACGCACGCATCCTTGTGCGTCCCGAACAGCTCGAGGAATTCCCGGAATCCGGTTCCGTGGTGTCCGAGTACCGTCGACCCGATGTTCGAGAACTTATCGTGCATTCGTTTCGAATCATTTACCGCGTCTGCGACAGCGAAGTGCGAGTCTTAACGATCATTCACGGCAGTCGCCAACTACCGCCCGGCTTGCGGGAAATCGAGTAGCGATCCGAGGTTCTCACCGAGTGATTTGGAAGAATGCAAGATGCCGAATCCGCCTAGAACCGGCCGCTAGCGCGGCTCGGCTGATGCGGACGGCCGGCCGAGGGCGATTCGGCGGCCTCGCGAATTGCCTTGAAACCGGGAAAGCGGCTCCGTCCGATAAACCATTGTTGAGCATCGATGGGTAGTTGGGTATAGTTCGAGCAGTTCCTTCCGCCACGCAGCGCCTTGAAGAGGCGTGCCTGGCACCTGCTATCCGCTACCCGCCTCCCAAAAATTCGTAACCCACCGCTAAATTTCGCGAGGTTCGCCATGGAACGCTACCGCAACTGCGAAGGCTGGAATCGTCGGAGCTGCTTGAAGTTGGGCTTGGGAGCGTTCCTCGGAGCCAGCTTCACCGACCTGCTGCGAATGCAAGCCACGGCGGCCCCATCGGCGCCGCTGGTGACACCGTCCGGCCGCCGCGCTTCGGCGAAGAGCTGCATCCTGATTTGGCTTGACGGCGGCCCGTCGCACTTTGAAACCTTCGATCCCAAGCCCGACGCGCCGGCCGAGATTCGCGGCGAACTGGCTACGATTCAAACCAAAATTCCCGGCGCGATTTTTTGCGAAACGGTTCCCCAATTGGCCGCCTGCTCGGACAAGTTCTCCGTCATCCGCTCGATTCGCCACGAACAGGGCAATCACGGCGCGGGCAACCACTACATGATGACCGGTCGGCCGCCACGGATTCCGGTCGGCTGCGGGGCGTTTGTGAGCTTTCATCCGAGCCTGGGCTCGGTCGCCGCTCACGAACTGCCACGCGACAACAACCTGCCGGGCTATTTTTCGATTCCCAGCATGACGCGGTCGGGCGGTCCGAATTACCTCGGCGGCAAGTACGCGCCGTTCGTCGTCGAGGACAATCCGAACAACGCCAACTTCCGGGTCCGCGACCTGTCCCCGCCGCTGGGCCTAGAATCGATGCGGTTCATGCAGCGAGCCGATCTGCGTAAGACGGTGGACCGGTTGAAGCGGTACCAAGACAGCGCCGCCGCCGATCCCGTGACGGCTGTCGATAGCTACTACCACCAAGGCTTCAGCTTGGTGACATCGCCCGAAGCCCAAAAGGGGTTTGATCTCTCGGCCGAATCGGACAAGGTGCGCGACGCGTATGGCCGCAATCCGTTTGGCCAGCGGACGCTGCTCGCCCGGCGCCTGGTCGAGGCGGGTGTGCCCTTCATCACGCTCAACGATGGCGGGTGGGATCACCACTCGGGCG
>JBIKVL010000207.1:0-6853 GCA_044356875.1 Pirellulaceae bacterium
AGTGGTCCACGACTTTGGCGTGTCCGCTATGGAATCTGCTCCACAAATTGCTCTGGAACGCCAATCGGTGGATTGCTAACGTACGGCCGTCGGGTGGGGTGGATTTTTGTGAGGTGGCTGGCGGATGCGAGCGGTCTTGAGACTATCGTGCGGCAAAGCTGGCGGAGGCCCGAACGCTTGGGCCGCCGTAGTGCTCGTGTCGTTGGCTAGCCTCGGTTGCGCCGGCTGCCAAAACAACAAATCGCTGAGCTCGCTGTTCAATGGAGCTGCGACCCGAGTGCCACCGCCCGCCACCAGCAGCTACGGCTCGCCCGCTCCCTACTACGGGCCCAACCAACCGCCGCCCACCGCCCCAGGGTTGCCACCCATTACGACGCAACCTCCCACCACGCCCCCACCTCCCGCCGTCCCCGCCACAGGCTTCCGCAACGCCCCCGGATTCAACTCCACTTCGAGCTACAGCCCAGACTATCTACCCGGACCCGACTATCGCCCCGGACCCGAGACGCGCTCTGGCGCCACCGTGAACGACCAAATTGGCTCGACGTCGACCGCTATGCTGCCCACGGTACCGCCGACTTACCTGTCGACGCCGGCTCGAGTCGATACGCTCATCCAACCAGCTTCCGCCCAGGAACCCCCGCGGTCAACCATGCCGCTCGTGCCCGCGACAGGACTGCGCTGGGGCGTCCGATAGCCACAAGCGCCTCAAGGCGACTCGTCAGCGACCGGTTCAAACGGATCGTGCCACGCCGACCAGACCTCGGGCCCCGCGGCAAACTCGTCGTCCGTCAGCAGGCATTCCTCCAGGCACTGCTCGATCATGTGACGATCGATTTCGATACCGATGAAAACCAGTTCCTGCCGTCGGTCGCCGTACGGACCGGCAAAATCGTCCAGGACCGCCGCGCGTTCCACCTCGTCGTCCGGCCAATCATCGCGCGGCACGGCCGCCCACCAATGCCCCTCGGGCCCGAGCGTCACCGAGCAACCGGCCTGCGACCACAACAGCGCTTCGTCATGCCGCGTCGCCAGCCAGCAAAACCCCTTGCTCCGCAGCACGCCTGAAAGTGGATCCCCTTCGAACAGATCCCAGAGACGCTGCGCGTGAAACGGGCGCCGCGCTCGAAAGACAAAGCTGGTAATGCCATACTCGTCCGCCTCCGACGCCTCGGCGCCACGCGGCTGCTCCATCCATCCCCGACTCGCCGCCGCCCGCTCCATGTCGAACCGCTTCGTGTCGAGAATCTCTTCCAGCGGCACGCAGCCAAACCGCGCTCGCACAAAATGGGCCGTCGGATTGATCAAACGCAGCAACCGCTCCAACCCCTCCACCTCCTCCGGCGACACGCGATCGATCTTGTTCAACACCAACACGTCGGCGAATTCGATCTGCTCCGTCAGCAAATCCACAATCCGCCGCTCGTCCGACTCGTTCAACTCCAGGCCGCGATCCCGCAAGGCGTCCTCCGAACCAAACTCGCGAAGGAAATGCTCGGAGTCCACCAGCGTGACCATCGTGTCCAGCCGCGCGACGTCCGCCAACGACTTGCCGTCCTCGTCCGCGAACGTGAACGTCTCCGCCACCGGCATCGGCTCGCTGATCCCCGTCGACTCGATCAGCAAATAGTCGAACCGATCCTCGCCCGCCAGCCGCGCCACCTCGCGCAGCAAGTCCTCGCGCAGCGTGCAGCAAATACAACCGTTGGTCATCTCGACCAACTGTTCCTCCGCCCGCGACAAGGACGCTTCGCCGCCCCGCACCAACGCCGCGTCGATGTTCACTTCGCTCATATCATTGACGATCACCGCCACCCGCAAACCGCGGCGGTTCGCCAACACGTGATTCAGCAACGTCGTCTTTCCAGCCCCCAAGAACCCCGACAAGACCGTCACCGGCAACCGGCGCCGCGGCGTTTCCATCGTCTTAATCTCCCTTGCGAAGTGGCGTTCGCTCGAGCCAACCCAGCTCCGCGATCGTCCCACATGACCTGCCAACCTGGGTCGCCACGACTGCCCCACGCGCCGCGGCCAACCGTCGACCCATCCCACCCTCCAAACCTCTTGATGCAAATGATATGCAGGTAACTTCCTGATGTAAAGCGGGGAAGCGGATTCCGCGTGTCGCCAAAGCCGCGGAAGATGACCCGTCCAGTGCCCCCGGCCAGTGCCCTTGAAGGATGCACACGGCGAACGGCCGCAGCCGCACGGCGATCGCGTCAGCCAGTACACGGACCGAGGCGTTCGCGGTTCGAGCATCACCGGTTGGCGGCTAGCGAGCGCGGAGCGTGGGCGGTGGCCGCAGATCGAATGATTGCTCGGCCGGAGCCGTGCCGGCCGGGTACCGCTCGGCGTTCGGCGCGGCGGGGAGGCTCCGCGGGTAGTACGCGTTCGAGTGCCAGCGGCCGATCGGCCCGACCGACGCGAAACGTTCCTCGAGGAACGTGACGCCATGGGTTTCCAGAATGGCGCCCGACTGCCGTTCCAGATTGGCCAGTTGCGTGTTGAACTGCAGGAGCGCGTTCGCTTCGGCGCTGATCGTGTTGCCCCAGTCGGTAATCGCCTGCAGCACGTTGAGGAAGATGACGCGATCCGAGCGGTACTGGGCGAGCTGCTGTTCGAGATTCAAGCGGGCCGCCTCGCGGGCCTCCTCAAACGCGAGGTACTGTTCGTACGCCTGATCGATCGCTCTGACGTTCAACGCCAGTGCATGGACGGCCGCATGAAGCCCCTGCTCCAGGTTCATGCGGTCGCGGGCGATGAGCAGTTCGCGGCGGCGTGTCGCGGCGCGGGCCTGGCGTAGTCCAAGCGGCACGGAAAAATTGATTCCCAAACTCCATTCCGTGAACTGGCCGGGGCCCGAGCTGAAGTTCGAGCCGTCGGGCAGTTCGCCATCCAGTCCGTTCCAGCGGTAAAGCGCGAAAGCGTCCAGCTTTGGCAGGGCTTGGTTTTGCGCGAGCAGCAACGCCTGCTCGTCGGCTTCCAATATCAGTTTCAGTTCCACGAGGTCGGGCCGTTGCCGCTCGGCCATTTCTATCAGCCGCAGCCAATCGGGTTCGAACGGATCGCGGGCTGGAGGCGTCACAGGCACGAGCACGACGCCATCGGACGGCGGCAATCCGAGCAGATTCCGGAGCGCGGCTTCGCGTTGCAGCACGTTCGCCTGGGCGCCGATGAGCGTCGCGCGGAAGTTCGCCAGCGTGAGCTTTGCTTGGGCCAATTCGGCCGCGTTGCTGATCTGGGCGCGGACGCGGGCCTCGGTGAATCGCACCGCCACCTGGGCTTGCTCGACCTGCTGTTGCCGCGCCCACAAATCGGTCCGCGCGAACACGAGCTGCCAGTAGGCCTCGATCGTGCCGCGAACCAACTCCTGCATCGAGTCTTTCAACTGGAAGTAAGACCGCTCGGTCTCGATCCGCGCGAGCACGATCGAGGCGAGGTTGGGGGAAATGCCGGCGCCAGCGAGCAACGGCTGCGTGAAGCTGAGCTGCAACGACGGCGTCGCCGTGCGCTCCGGTTGCGGCAGCAGGGGATCGTTGCGAAACGCGGTGCCGCCAACGCCCGTGGGGTTCGTGGTGACGTCCAAAGCGCCGACGCCGCCCGTGGCCACCAGTTTGGACAGGCCCGTGCGAAACCGATAGCTGTCGGTCTGAAACCCTTCGATGACTGGCGGCAAGGCGGCCGGGTTGTAGCTCGGTTGATCCCCCTGGAGCCACTCGTTTTCTATCGTCAGTTTCGGATCGAACTTCGCCTGCTCTTCGTCAATCGCCGTGTTCGCGACCGCGACATCGAAGATGGTGCGACCGCTGGTTGTGGCGGCGATGCCGGTCAACACCCGCACGACCTGGGAACGCGCGAGCGACATCTGGATCGCGGCGTCCAACGACAGTTGCCGCACCAAAGGTTGCTCGTCGGGCCGCCGGACCGTGCTGGGCTGTTCTGCGGGGAAAGGCGTTGCCGACAGCGCGTCGGGGTCGCGCACATCGAGTGTCCGCTGTTCCGGCCGCCAGGCCCGCTGCCACAACTGCGCACGCGCCACGCGGGGCTCGACAGTGCCCAGTGCCACAAGCAGGAAGGCCAAGCAGCCGACGAACGCCACCGACGCCGGAGGAACAGCGGCACGGTTGGCGGTTTGCAAGTCCATATTCGCGCCGAGGGAACGGTGGCGGTTACGTCGTCCACTGGTTGCCAATCGGCAGTTTGTAGCGGTTATTCCATCTTTTCCGGCGCGGAGACGCGGAAATCCTGGACGAGTGTCTCGATCACACGCCCTTCGGCCAGCTTGATGGGGCGTCCCTCGGGGGAAATGTTTTCGGTTTGCGGATCGAGACCGACGGCGGCGCAGACGGTGGCCAGCAGGTCGCCGACGTCCGCCTTGCCGTCGCGGACCTCCATTCCATCGTCGCTCGTCGCGCCGTGGACCGAACCGCCGCGGACACCGCCGCCGCTCAACACGCAGGTCCAGGCGGCGGGAAAGTGGTCACGGCCGGCGGACGCGTTGATCTTGGGCGTCCGGCCGAATTCGCCCATCCAGACGATCGTCGTGGACTCCAGGAGGCCCCGTTCTTCGAGTTCGATCAAGAGTTGCGACCAGCCGGCATCCAGTTCGCCAGCGAGCGATTGGACCGCGGGAAAGTTGTTGGCGTGCGTGTCCCAACCGAGTCCGTTCTCTCCGCCGGCGAGCGCCACCTCGACGAACGGCACGCCGCGTTCCAGCAGGCGCCGGGCGAGCAAACAGCCTTGGCCGAACCGTCCTTTGCCGTACGCTTCGCGGACCGCTGGTCGTTCCTCGTCCAAGGCGAACGCCTTCGCGACCGGATGCCGCATCAGCCGCAGGGCGTTGCGATAGACCGTGTCCTGGGCTTGCGGACCTTCCGACGGATGGTTGCCCAGGAACCGCTGTTGCAGCGAGTTCCAGAGCAGTTCGCGGGCGGCGAAACGTTGGCCCGGCACATCGCTCGGCGGAGCCAAGTCCTCGACAGGCAAGCGTGCGAATCCCGCGGCGTCGGTCGGGACCGCGGCGCCGGGCTGATCGAGCGGCGCGACGGTCAACGGCGCGAAACGCGGTCCCAGAAAGCCGGACTCGAAAGCCGAAGGATTGAAGGTTCGGAATGGGGAAACGCTTACGTAGGTCGGCACACCGCTGCTGGCAGCCGACTCGCCAAGTTCCTTCCCGAGCACCGCGCCGATGGCCGGATAGCGGATCGGACCTTGTGGTGGACGACCAGTGTGCATCGACTGTGTGCCCCGTCCGTGGTCCCCCTCCTTGGTGCTCATGCCGCGTACGAGCGCCAACTGCCGGGCCTGCTTCGCAAGCTTGGGCAGATGTTCGCCAAACCGCATTCCGGGCACCACGGTGTCGATCGCGCGGAAGGGGCCGCCGTTCTCATGGCCCGGCTTAGGATCGAACGTATCGAGCTGCGAGGGGCCTCCCGCCATCCACAGCAGCACGCAGCGGCGGGGAGCGGTCGCGCCCGCGGACGGGGCCTGTCCACTCGCTTCGGCGAGCCGCTGCAGCCAACCACTGCCGCTCAATCCGAGCAGTCCGAGCCCCAACCATTCACGGCGAGACCGATGGGTGAAACTTCTTGGCATGCGGCCCTCCGTTCGACATTGTCGTGTTTTTAAGCACTTATCGATCAGGGTCACCGAGCGAGCGCCGGTGGCATTCGATTTCGCAGGCAGATAAGCGATTCGTGGCCGTAAGTGTACCACGCGGCGCACGAAGATCGCGAACTACGAAGAGAACGTGGCATTTAACGCCGTTTGTCGCGTGACGCGGTCGTTCGGGGGACCGGGCATCAAGGAGCGGTGTCGAGTGTGTCCGCGAGAAACGTCAACGTGTCGGCGGCCGCGTCGAGCCAGGTGCCGACCGCGACGCCACCACCATGTCCGGCGCGCGAGTCGACTCGCAGCAGCACGGGGCGTTCGCCTGCCTGGCAAGCCTGCAACGCGGCGGCGAACTTCAAACTATGGGCCGGGGCGACACGGTCGTCATGTTCGGCTGTGGTAATCAAGGTGGCCGGATACGCGCGTCCCGACCGCACTTGATGCAGCGGCGAATAGGCGAGCAGCGTCGCGAAATCGCGCGGGTCGTCCGCCGAGCCGTACTCGGGAATCCACGCACGGCCAAGAGGCCACTGGTGGTAGCGCAGCATGTCGAGCACCGCGACACCGGGGAGCGCGGCGGCGAACATTTCGGGCCGCCGAGTCATCGCTGCTCCGACGAGCAAACCGCCGTTCGAACGACCGGAAATAGCAAGCCGTCTTGGCTGTGTGTAACCCTCGCGCACCAACCATTCGGCGGCCGCAACGAAATCGTCGATCGCATTGACCTTGTGCCGCCGTCGGCCCGCTTCATGCCATTCGCGTCCCAGTTCGCCGCCCCCCCGCACATTGGCCACGGCGAGCAGCCCCCCCATTTCCAGCCATACGAGGTTGGAAAGGGAAAAGGCGGGCGTCAGCGGGATATTGAAACCGCCATAGCCGACGAGCAGCGTCGGATGATCGCCGTTTCTCGCTAGTCCGCGGCGGCCGACAAGCGTCACAGGCACGCGGGTGCCATCCGGGCTCTGGCAGCTTGTGAACACCGTCTCGTAGTCTCCCGCTGAAAACGGAACCCGTGGGCGATGGAGCAGTTCGCAGCGGCCCGAGGCCACTTCCAACCGATAAACGGCCGGTGCCTTGGTATAGGTCGAGTAAGCGAAGTACGTGTGCGAATCGTCCCCTTGTCCGTCCAGGCCCACGACCGTCCCGGGTTCCGCGAACTTGAGCTCATAGGCCCGCTCGCCGCTCAAATGATGCACGAAGACCCGTGATGCCGCGTCATGCAGATAACGCAACACGAGCTTCC
>JBIKVL010000002.1:0-22072 GCA_044356875.1 Pirellulaceae bacterium
CGTCGGCAGCGCGGGGCGAGTTGCGGCGGCGAACGAAACGTTCGCCGCAAGCTGTCGCCGAGCTGCTTTCCAAGCATTACGGCCATACCTTGCCGCAAGTCGAATACATTCCAGCGGTCGCGATGATCGGGCGGCTGCGGTTGGCGGAGGCGTTGGCGCTGACGGACAAAACGCCGGAACGCGCGGCTTCGAACGCTGCGGTGTTGGCCGACTTGGAACGGATCGCGGCGCCGTTCGCGGAGGGGAAGCAGAGCGCCGAGCCGAAATCGGGCAGCGGACAGTCGGGCCACTTGCTGTTCGTCGCCCTCGCGGACCACTTGGCGGGCCTGCCGGGAGCCGATGTCGCGAAGCGGCGCGAGCGGTACCGCGAACTGGCGGTCGCCGCCGCCAATCAAGCGTTCGACAAAGAGGGTCGGCCGTTGCCGTCGATGCCATTTCATTCCGAAATGAGCGACGCCGTGTTCATGGGCGGACCGATCCTAGCGGCGGCCGGTCGGCTGACAGGTGAGCGGCGCTACTTCGACGCCGCGCTCCGCCACTTCGACTTCATGGCGGCAAAGGTGATTCGGCCGGATCGACTCTACCGCCATTCGCCGCTCGACGAGGCGGCTTGGGGGCGGGGCAATGGCTTCCCGGCGCTCGGACTGGCGTTGATGATTTCCGAGTGGCCGGCTGCGGAGCCGGGTCGCGAGCAGCTGGTGGCCGCGCATCGGCGGCACCTGGCGGCTCTACTGCCCCACCAGGATCCGGCCGGCGAATGGCGGCAGGTCATTGATCGGCCGGAAAGCTATCGGGAACTGACCGCGACCTGCATGATCACGTTCGCGCTGATGCGCGGAATGCGACTGGGGTGGCTCGACCGCGAGTCGTTTTCCCGAGCGGCCGATCGCGGCTGGCAGGCCGTGTTGACTCGTGTGGCCGACGACGGCCGGTTGGTCGACGTCTGCACGGGCACCGGGAAGCAAACGAGCTTGCGGGCATATTACGACCGCGAAGCGTTGCTCGGCCGCGACCCGAGGGGCGGAGCGATGTCGTTGCTTGTCGCCACGGAACGCATGGCGTTCGTCGCTCCGCCGCGTTAGATGAACTCGCTGAGCAGTTCTTTTCGCGGCTTGGCGATGACCGTGCGTTCGACGAGCAGTCCTTTCTTTTCGATGACCGCCGCCGCGATCCGGGCGCCTTCCTCGACGGAGGCCACGTCGCCGGTGAACGTCACGAAGCCTTTACCGCCGATCGCCATCGCGAGATGCAGCGTCACCAGTTGGATGTTGGTCGCTTTGACGGCGGCGTCGGCCGCTTCGATGATAGACGCGACGCTGAACGACTCAACCACGCCCAGCGCTTTCAGTTCCGGCAGGTGTCCGACGCCGCTGATGGCGGGAAACACGGACGGATGGACGTTGGGAATGACGAAATGATCAACGAGCGTGTGGGCGGCCGTGCGAATGCCGGACTCGATGCTGGCCTGCACGGCGTCGACGGAACCGCTGATCAGCACCATGTACTTGCCGGGGCAGATGGTGCGGTTGACGACCAGTTCGACGTTCGCCGCCTTGAGGATCGAGTCGGAGATTTCGAAACCTTTGGCGATGCTTGAGGTTTCAATGATGCCGATCGCGTTGCCTTTTTTCATAGTCGCACTTCGCCTTAAGACGCGGTGATAGTGATGTAGCGGCTATCGACTGCCGCGACGTGGCCGGAGATGCTGGCATGAACCGGGCAACCGAGCGCCTTGTCGTCCACGTTGCCGATCACATCGCCGCGACGGACCGGGTCGCCGACCTGGACGGTCGGTTTGGCGGGCTGGCCGATATGTGCGGCGAGTGGAATCGTGACTTGTCGCGGTTGCGGATTGGTTCGGGCGAATTCGGCCTTGCGGTCGTACGGTTTTAGGCCCAATCGCTGGTAAAGCGTTTCGATGGGGATTTCGCGTCCCTTGCGGGCCGGGTGCGGCGGCAGGAACAGATCTTCCAGCTCTTCCGCCGTGCGGCTCAACTTGGTCTCGCGGAGCAGCGCCTTAGCGTCGACGCAGATGTTCTTCGGATCGAGTTGCTCGGGGCAGGCGATCAGGGAGCAGACGTTGCATTCGCAGCAGTACTGCGCCCAGAGGCTGGCCCGCGCTTTCGATTCGCCGGTCATGAGCAGTGTTCGCATGACCCGATGCGGTTGGATGGGATATCCCAGGATGTACCGCGGGCAAAGTTCGGTGCAGAGCGAACATTGGTCGCACTGGCCATGGCCGATGCGGGTGTACTGTTCGCGCGGAGCGACCTTGCGTTTCACCAAATAGTGGTCGCGTGGCAGCGGAATCAAGCCGCCCATGGTTTTCGCGATCGGATCGTCGATCGACTTGGCGACGCCGCCCATCATGATGCCGCCGGTGAGCACGATCGGATCCTCGACCGAACAACCGCCGGCGAGTTCCAGGCAATCGCGGATCGAGGTTCCGACCGGCACGATGGTGGTCAGTGGCTTTCCGACCGCTCCGGTGACGGTGACGTACTTATCGACCACCGGTTGGCCGGCGATGGCGTCGGCGATGTTTACGATGGTCTCGACGTTGTCGACAACGCATCCAACGGAGAGCGGGATGCCGCCGGGAGGAATCTGTTTGCCGGTGGCTTCGTAGACCAGCACGTATTCGTCGCCGGCCGGATAGACATCTTCGTAGACGAGGATGTTGTAGCCGCGCCGGGAGGCTTCCGGGCGGTAGGCGGCGATGACATCCTCGTTTTTGCGTTTAACAGCGAGTGTCACGTGGGGCGCGCCCGTGATTTCCTGCATGATCGCCAGGCCAGCGAACATTTTCTCGCGATCTTGCCGCATCGTCTCGCGATCTTTCGCGAGCAGCGGTTCGCATTCGGCGCCGTTGGCGATGATATGCTCGACCTTGGAATCGAGCTTCTTGTAGGTGGGAAAACCCGCGCCGCCGGCGCCGACGACGCCGGCTGCTCGAATCCGATCCAACATCTGCTGACGATCCACGTCCGCGTTCCTCCACTATTGCAAGGCAGCCATGGACTGCGGCGAAACCGCCGCCTCGAACCAGTCTGGGCGAACTGTTCCGTTCAGGCTGGTTAAACCGACAAAGGCGGCTCTCGTGACACTGTACTTTGCCTTCCGCCCCTTGGCGAGGGACTCAGAAGGCGTATTTCACCATCCAGTCGATGGTCACCGCTTCGCCGGGCGCGTCGGGTATCAATAGGGAATCGGGGACCTGGCCGGCTCGCAAGTCGTGGTAGAGCGTGCGCCAGACGGCGATCTCGAGGCCCGTCGTCAGTTGCGGAGAGAGATCGACCAGGACGTTGGTGTAAATCGAGTGGTTTTGGATTCGGCCCACCAAACTGTCGGCGTTTTGGGGATCGTCGATGCCGAAACCGACATGGGAACGCCAACACACCGTCCAATCCCATCCCAGTTCCACCCAACCGCCTGTCCCGCGAATCGCCACCCGGCGACAGGGGCAGACGCCCTGGCCAATGCCACCCAGGTAAGAACTGAGGTTCGCGCCCCGGAACAGTTCGCCCCGCACCCGCCACCAGTCGGCCGGCCGCCATTCAAAATCGAAGTTGATGGACCAAGTAATGAATCGCGCGTCATCCTCGGGTGGCAACAACGCGGGTGGCGGCCCGACGGTGAGAAAGTCGAAGCCCGACTCGCCGATGTGGCCGGAAACGCCGCACTTCAGGGGACTCGTCCGCTGTCCGTTCAGCATGGTCATGGGTGCGGCCGCCCACTGCATGCGGCCCTCGCAAACGGGCCAGCCGGCCGTTTCGCGGCGAATGCCGGGATCGGTGGGAAAGTCGGTGACCACGTCCTGATTGAGGGAGGATTGCAGCGTGAATCCGCCTCCGTCTGGTCCCAGCCATTGACGCTCGGCGCGGAACTGGGCGCGTCGGAATCCGATATTCCCCGAGTTGTACCCGGCCGCGTAATTGATGGTGTTCGGCGTCAGAGGCGAAATGACGTCCTCGGCTTGTCCCGCCAAAAACCGCCACTCGCTGTCCTTCACTTCCAGGTACCCTAGCCGGAGCAGCACGCCGGCCCGGTTTTCGTTGACAAAGCTGCCCTGGAAATCGATTTCCACGCGGCCAGCCGTGGTGGAATCGGCCCATTCGGGCAGCCCCGGCCCCGCCAGATTCAGTCCGAAACGGCTGCGCCGCCCGTCCACGGCGAACGCGTCCTCGCCCTGCTCCTCGCGGGAGTTCACGAACAGCGTGTAAGTCCCGGGATTCGTGCGCGCAGTGGCGTACATCATGTCGATCCACAGTGCGCCGTAAGGCTTGATCGTCACCCCCGTCGTGGGCCCCGTGCCGTGGACGTCTTTCGTAGCCCCAGAAGACTCGGAAAAGTAGGCCGTCGCAACGTCGGCACTCAGTTCGTCTTCCACCATCGGCAGCCGTACCGGAACCGGCAAGTCCACCGGAAAGTCCACCGGCAAGTCCACCCTCGTCGTCTGCGCACGAACAGGCAGCCCGACCGCCATTGCCACCAGCGTCGCGAAGATTGTCGTCGTCGAGATGTCTCGGCGGGCGGTTGGGAGGCACATGCTAGTTCGCATCGACGCAACCCGCATCTTCGCTTCATTCTTCATGCGTTGCCCTGTTCGGACACTCGTTTCGCGGCCTGCCGAAGGGCCAAAGGCGCCGGCTGGCGGATCGCCTTTTCCGAATTTGACGCGGACCGCTACAATCGCGGCGACGTTCCGTCTCGAAGCCGCCGCCGCCGAATCGGTGGATTGAGCGGATTTTGCGGCCGGAGTCAGGGGAGGCAAGGCGGTAATGGCAGGCGAGGAAGTTGGCGTGATGGGCGAGCAACCAGGCGAGCTGGATTATCGGGGAAGGCTGGCTGCCGAGGCGCACACCGTGGTCGTCAAGGTCGGCACGCGAGTGTTGACCGACGAGCGGGGCTACATCGATCGCCGGCGGGTGGGGCATTTGGCCGAGCAGTTGGTCGAATTGCGGCGGTCGCGGCGGGTGGTGCTGGTCAGTTCCGGGGCCGTCGCTGCGGGCATGAGCACGCTCGGCTACACGAAACGGCCCGGGGACTTGGCCGAATTGCAGGCCGTGGCGGCGGTCGGACAGGCGAAACTCATCGAGGCCTACAACGACGAATTCCGCAAACACGCGGCTCAGGTTGAGTCCGAATCGGGAGGTCCGCTACTCACGGGACCGGAACCGGCCAGCCTGCGTGGCGCGGCCGAGACCGACGCCACGCGTACGGTAGCCGCCGCCGGATCCGTCTTCCATGCGGCTCAGGTCCTGCTGGGAGCGGACGATTTTCAGAACCGCGTCGGCTACTTGAATGTTCGCAACACGCTGGTCCGGTTGCTCGAATTCCCCCACGTGATCCCCGTCATCAACGAGAACGACACGGTTTCGGTGGAGGAGTTGCAAACCACGTTCGGGGACAACGATAAGCTCGCGGCGCTCGTGACGAACTTGCTGGCGGCCCCGCTGTTGATCATCCTATCCACGGTCGACGGTTTGCTCGATGAGAAAGGTGCTGTGGTTTCCGCGGTGGCTCGGTTCGATGACCGAATCCTGGGTTTAGTTTGCGATCAGAAAACGGGTTACAGCAAGGGCGGGATGGCGAGCAAGCTGAAGAACGCGCAGCTGTGCGCTCGTTCTGGCGAGACGGTGGTGATCGCCAACGGGCGTCGGGAGTGGGTGCTTACGGGTCTGTTACGGGGAGAACCGCTGGGGACGCTGTTTTATCCGCAATCGAAACCGGTAAGCGCTCTGAAGCGTTGGATTGGTGCTCCGGCCACATCGCGCGGAAAGATTCTGGTGAATTCCGGGGCACGCGTGGCGGTCGAGCGTCAGGGAGGGAGTTTGTTGGCGGTGGGGATCGTGGCGGTCGAGGGGGAGTTCCAGAAGGGGGATGTGGTCAGCTTGTGTTTCCTCGGCGAGGAACGCGGGGTTGAGTCGATGTGCGAGTTCGCCCGCGGTCTTACCAACTACTCGGCGGGCGAGCTTTCCCGCATTAAGGGTAGCCAGTCGCAGCGGATCGCGGAGATTTTGGGCCATCGGCCGTACGAGGAAGTGATCCACCGGGACAACATGGTCTTGGTGGGCTAGGTTTTTTCGTTACGATGGAGTTCGATTTTGGCGTCGTAAACAACGGTTCGGGAACGGTTTCGGATAATTCGAGGGTTCGAAAAACAAAATTCACCCGGCCCGCCTTGCTTGACTACATTATGTCGACGGGCCGATCGGACGATGAAAAGCTACGGCGCGCGAGCGTCGGGCTATTACGTCCAGGGACAGGACTAGTCGAGGTTGAATCCTCTTAGGTTGGGAGCGTGTGTCACCGGTGAAACTCGATCGCATTTTAGCCCCCTACTCGCCGCCCCAAACAAACCTTGTCGATGCGCTTCGCTATTGGACGGAGCGGAAGCCCGATCAGTTCGCGTTGGCGGACTGGAACGGCGAAGAAGTGCGTGAGCGTTGGACGTATAGCGATTTGGAACGGCGGGCCCGCACGGTGGCGGCCCGGTTGCAGGAAATCGGCGTGCGTGGCGAGCGCGTCTTGTTGCTCTATCCCCCGGGGCTCGATTTCGCCGCCGGCCTGTTCGGCTGCTTTTACGCTGGCGCCATCGCGGTGCCGGCTTATCCGCCGCGGCGCAACCGGAACATGGAACGAATCCAGACGATCTCGGATGACTGTGCCGCGAAAGTGGCGTTGACCATCAGCGATGTGACGGATCGGATGCAGGATGGATTGCTGGACGAGGCCCCGCGGCTCCGCGACTTGATTTGGGTCGGGACGAATCGCTTGGACCAAAGCGATGCCGGACGATGCCGCACGGAGACATTGCGTCCGAGCGACGTCGCCGTTTTGCAGTACACGTCGGGGTCGACAGGATCGCCGAAGGGGGTGATGCTCACCCACGGCAATTTGGTTTTCAACACCTGTTTGATTACCCATGCCTTCGAGCCGGCGCGGGACGGCATCGGATTGAGCTGGCTGCCGACCTACCACGACATGGGGCTGATCGGCGGCCTGCTGAGTCCGTTGTTCATGGGACGCAGCACGCTGTTGATGTCGCCAATGGCCTTCCTGCAGAAGCCTCTTTATTGGCTGCGGGGAATCAGCCAGAACAAGGTTCACATCAGCGGCGGACCGAATTTCGCGTTCGACTTGTGCGTGCAGAAGGTCACCGATGAGGAACTCGCGACGCTCGACCTGAGCTGCTGGGGAGTCGCGTTCAATGGGGCCGAGCCAATTCGTCCCAGCACGCTCGAGGCGTTCTGCCAGCGGTTCGAGCCGGCCGGATTCCGCCGCGAAGCGTTCTTTCCGTGCTACGGCATGGCGGAAACGACGCTGATTGTGACGGGAGCCTACAAGTTCCAGAAGCCTGTGACCTTAGTCGTGGACGGCCGGGCGCTCGACGAACACCGCGTGGTGCCCGTCGACAAAAACCATGCGTCGGCTCGTGAAGTGGTGGGTTGCGGACACGTTCTCCCCGAGGAGGAAGTGCTCATCGTTTCGCCCGGCACCTTCGATCCGCTGCCGGACTATCAAGTGGGCGAGATTTGGGTCAGCAGTCCCAGCTGCGGGGCCGGATACTGGAAGAACGCGGAGGCGACGGAGGCGACGTTCAAGGCCCGGTTGCGGGACGGTCGCGGCCCGTTCCTCCGCACGGGCGACTTGGGCTTCATCAAGGATGGCGAACTGTTCGTCACCGGGCGGCTCAAGGACTTGATCATCATCCGCGGCGTGAACCGCTATCCGCAAGACATCGAATTGACCGTCGAACGGTCCAGCCCGCGGTTGCAAGCTGGCGCCTGCGGCGCTTTCGCCGTCGACATGCACGGTCGTGAACGACTCGTCGTGGTCGCCGAGGTTGAGCGAACTCGACATAAAGACTGGGGCGACGTCTTACAGGCGATCCGCCGCAATGTCTCGGCGGAACATGACATTCCGCCCGACGGGATCGTGCTGGTCCGGTTCGGATCGATTCCGAAAACATCGAGCGGCAAGATCCAGCGCCACGCGTGCCGGGACGAGTTCTTGCGGGGCGATCTGCAGGTTGTCGAGAAGTGGTTTGTCTGGGAGCCCGCCGCCGTCGCGGTGGCGTCCACCGACGTGCCCGCGTTGTCGGGAATGACAGGTGCCGGTCCCGTTTCCACCACGACAAGCGGGGCGGGGACCGCGGGCGTTGCGAGTGGTCGCGAAGGCGGGACGCTGGCTGGTCCCGTGAACGAAACGTTGCTGCGGCTGGTGTTCGACCAGATTCGCGTGGTGGCGAAAGAGCGGGCTCGTGAGCTGACCGTCGACACGAACATCGTCACGGATTTGGGGCTGGATTCGCTGGAACGCGTCCAGATCGCCACGAATCTGGAAGATCAATTGGGCGGTCGCTTCCCGGAAGAGACGCTCCAGACGATGTCGACCTGCCGCGAAGTGGTGGCGGCGATCGAAACCCATTTCGGTCCCGAGCCCCGGCGCTTGGCGGCGTTGTCGGTGGCCGCCGCTACCGTGTCGGCGGCTGGCGGAGCGGCTGGCGGAGCGGCTGGCGGGGGGGGGGCTGGCGCGGCGGGTACGGGCGGGAGCGATACCGCGGGTACGATGCCGCGGGAGGTTCCCGTCGAGTGTTACGATTTCGCGCGAATGCCCGAGTATCTGCGGTTGAAGCAGACCATGACGATTCTGCAGTCGACGGGACTGCCAAATCCGTATTTCAGCGTCCACGAGGGGATCACCTGCGACACCACCACGATTGGTGGCCGGAAGCTCGTCAGTTTTTCGACCTACAACTACCTCGGAATGTCCGGCGACCCGGTTGTGTCGCAGGCGGCGAAGGCGGCGATCGATCGGTTTGGCACCAGCGTTTCGGCCAGTCGGCTGGTGTCGGGCGAGAAGACGGTGCATCGGCAATTGGAGCGGGAGATCGCGGATTTCGTCGGAGTGGACGAGACGATTGTCTATGTGGGCGGCCATTCCACGAATGAAACGACCTTGGGCCATCTCTTTGGCGCGGGCGATCTGATTCTGCATGACTCGCTAGCCCACAACAGCATTATCCAGGGCGCCTTGCTCTCGGGGGCGCGGCGTCGGCCGTTCCCGCACAACGACTGGGAAGCAGTCGACGCGATTTTGAGCGAAGTGCGGCATCAATACCGCAAGGTGGTGATCGCCATCGAAGGCGTCTACAGCATGGACGGCGATTTCTCGAATGTCCCAAGATTTGTCGAGGTGAAGAAACGCCACAAGGCGTTCTTGTTCGTCGACGAAGCTCATTCGATCGGCACGATGGGAGCGACCGGGCATGGGATGTCCGAGCACTTCCAATTTGATCCGCGGGAAGTCGATCTGTGGATGGGAACGCTGAGCAAGGCGTTCGGTAGTTGCGGTGGATACATTGGTGGCTGCCGCGAAGTGATCGAGTACCTGAAGTATACGGCCCCAGGGTTCGTCTACAGTGTCGGTTTGCCGCCGGCCAACGCGGCGGCCGCCCTGCAAGCGTTGCGGTTGCTGCAAGCCGAACCGCAGCGGGTGGCGAAACTGCGGCAAAATTCCCGCCAGTTCCTGGAACTGGCTCGGGCCTACGGGTTGAACACGGGTTTCAGCAACGAGACGCCGATCCTGCCCGTGATTCTTGGCAACTCGGCGAACGCCTTGCGGCTGTCGCGAGCGTTGTTCGAGCGGGGCATCAACGTGCAACCGATCTTGTATCCGGCCGTCGAGGAGGAAAAGGCGCGGTTGCGGTTCTTCATGACTTCGCTGCACACCGAGCAGCAGATCCGCGAGACCGTGGAAGCCGTCGCTCAAGAGTTGATGAAGATCGATCCCCGGTACCGACCGCTAGCCGCCAGCGCATGATCGCCGCGGTCAATTAGCCGGCGTAGCGCCGGCGGCCGGTTTTCGGGTGGTTCATTAGCCGGCCCAGCGCCAGCTGCCGGTTTGCGTTCGGTTCAGGCCGCGTCCGCCTAGAACCGGCCGCTGGCGCGGGCCGGCTGATGCGCCAGCAACCGGTTTTCGGGTGGTTCATTAGCCGGCGCGGCGCCAGCTGCCGGTTGTTCGTTCGGTTCAGGCCGAGTCCGCCTAGAACCGGCCGCTGGCGCGGTCCGGCTGATGCGTTAGCTGCCGGTTTTCGGGTGGTTCATTAGCCGGCGCAGCGCCAGCTGCCGGTTTTCGTTCGGTTCAGGCCGCGTCCGCCTAGAACCGGCCGCTGGCGCGGTCCGGCTGATGGGGCTCGGCTGATGGGGGACGGCGGGTTCATCGGGATGGACGGGCGGCTGGCGTCTCCTGCCTAGGCAACTCGATGGAGTCCGCTTTACAATCGGGACCGTGGGTGGCGGAGGAGACGACCTAAGGCGGCGCGTTTCCTGGTCCTTGCCTCAATCCTTTTCAGGCGGCGCCAGGACAGCGGGCGTCGTCGTCCAATTCCCGACGGAGAATCCTCTGTGCTTACCGAAGCGGAAGTGCATCGCAGCTTCAACACGATCTTTAAGAATGAGGGGCGGACGCCCGAGGCGTTCGACAAAGCCGAACTGCTGCTGGAGCAACTCCGCGCCGAAAGCCCGCTGCGGCATCGCTTGTCGGTCGAACTGGAAGAGCTGCGGAAACTTCCCAAGAAGAAGTAAGCGGGTAGGCACGTCGCGGATTTGGAATGCCATGGAGTTGGCACGTCGCGGGCTGGAACGGGACCGGCGGCCACTTCACGTCGTAAAAGGAGTCGAGCGGCGCCAGCGCTTTCGCACTGACGCCGCTCGGGCCCGCATCGCGTTTCCCAGATATCGAGCGTCTTACCGGTTGACGGTCACTCCGAGCGTGAAGCCAACCATCAGCAGGTCTTCGGTGTTTCGAGCGAAGTTGTTGCCGCGTCCGACACCGTTGGCGTAATCGATCAGGTGCATACCGCCGCGGATGGCGATATCCCGAGTCAATTCATAGGCGGCTTGGGCCCGAATCTCCATGCCCCAGACAAATTCGCTGTCGTGATCGTAGCGGATGTTCTTGTCGCGGAGCACCAGGACCGTTTCGCTGCCCGTGCCGGCGCCGTCGTAGAGCGTGGTCTCGGCGACTTGCTGCGAGTACATCCCCTGGAAGTTCTGCATGGCGAAGGCGCGGAAGTCGCTATCGAGCAGCCATCGGGACTGCTTCTTGTACCAGCGGAATCCCAACTGGCCACCGACCATGTGGTTGGTGATGCCCCATTCATTGATCGTGAAGCGTTCGAGCGTCGCGTCGTCGAGGGCGACATCCGCCGTTGGCAGAACAGGAACCACGTTGCCTTCGTCGTCGAACCGCTCGTAGACGTCCCGTCGCGTGTAGTCGCGGAACTTGTTGTAGCGGAAACCCACCAGCGGTTCGATGATGCTGCCGTTGTGCAGCGGTTCCAACCGCCAGGTCTTGTTGAGGTCAAACCCGACTAAATCGCCCTTGTTGACCGAGTTTTGGAGGTCGTACGTACGCTCGCCCGTGAACCCGTCGTTCCGGTCGACCGCCGGTAACGTGGGACCGGCCGCCGCTCCACCGCCACCACCGCCGCCGCCGCCGCCGCCGCCGCCCGTGTCCGGTTCGAGGTAGCGGTTAAGCCGTTCGACCTCGTAGCCGTCGGACTTATGCGGGCCGTCGACGTGGATCGCGGAAAAACCCCAGCCATGGTTTTCCTCGGTCATGTACCCGATATCATAGCGGTTGCCCCAGGTGAAATCCCCCTCGGTATGGGAGGCCTCGCCTCGCGGACGGGAGACGTAGATGTACAGGCGGTCGTAACCGCCGTACCAACCCGTTCGGAGGCGTGGTTCGCCGCCGTACTCCTCCCCCGCTTCCGCCGGAGCGAAGAACTGCAAGTCCGGGTGGAAGTAGTTGGGGTCGATGAAGGGCTGGAATTGCTGGGCCTGGGCCCCGGCCGTGAGTACGGCGAGCAGGACCAGTGCCGACAGGCAGGCTGAGTAAAGGTTCCTAGACATGGTTCCTTCCACCTTGGGCGTTCGCGATGCTTCAGGGGACGTCGCCGCCAATGGCGGCTTGTCGTATGATCTGTGCCGGTAGTATCGGTTTCACGCGATTCGCAAGTTGAGTAAAGAAGGCAAGCGCTTCCGGAAAATCCGGTTTTCGCGGTAGTACCGTCATCGGCCGTCGAACCTCGACGGCTTGCGGAGGAGTATCCATGCGTTATTCCAAGACTGAAAATGTCGGCGATCGGGAACGGTTTCTCTGGCGGCTGACGCTTGGAGCGGCCATCGCCAGCGTGGGCATCTTCGCCAGCTTCGCCAATCTCGCGGACCGAGTGGGGCTGGCCATCGAGCAGCCGCGGAGCGACGCGGCCAAGACAGACTCAGCCAAGACAGACTCAGCCAAGACAGACTCAGCCAAGACAGACTCGGCGAAGGCAGACTCAAAGGCAGCGGCCGCTAGCAAGGTTGCCAAGCCGGGTCGGGCCGAAGCGGCCGAGTCCCCGTACATGCGGGTTCGGCGCGGCGACAACAAGACGGCCGAAGCGCTCGAGACGTCGATCCTGCGATTTGTGCGTGAGGAACCCGGCAAGCCAGCGGTCGAAGTCGATTTGGTGGGGGTGATCCACATCGGCGAACGCGAGTATTACGAAGAGCTGAACAAGCGGTTTAAGGACTACGAAGCCGTGCTGTACGAGCTGGTGGCGCCCGAGGGGACCCGCGTGCCCAAGGGCGGCGGCAAAGGCGGCGCGCATCCCGTCTCCGCACTGCAAAAGGGGATGCAGTCGATGTTGGCGCTCGAATACCAACTCGAACACATCGACTACCATGCCCCGAACTTCGTTCACGCCGACATGACGCCCGACGAGATGTCGAAGAGCATGAAGGACCGAAAAGAAAGCTGGTCGCAGATGTTTTTCCGGATGATGGGGCAGGGGATGGCCCAGCAATCGCGACAGCCGGGCGGCGACCTCGATCTGATCGGAGCGTTGTTCGCCAAGGATCGGCCGCTCCGCTTCAAACGCGTCTTCGCTCAGCAGTTCGAAAACATGGAGGGCCTCAGCGCCTTCGATGGTCCCGAAGGTTCTACGCTCATCACCGAACGCAACAAGAAAGCGCTGCGGGTGATGGACCGCGAACTGATGGCTGGCAAGCGGCGGCTCGCGATCTTCTACGGCGCCGGCCACATGAAGGACATGGAAGAACGGCTCGTCAAGGAATTCCAGATGCGCCGTGTCTCCATCACTTGGCTCACCGCTTGGCGCATGGAGGGTGCCGCGAAGCCGGGTGCCGCGAAGCCGGATGCCGCGAAGCCGGATGCCCAACAACCAGGATCGGCGAAATAACGGAATGGCGGAAGCATTCGATTCGCTTGGCGGAGAAGCGTCGCCGCCGTCGCCCTTGGTCCCCCTTGGCGATGGGGCGTTCGCAACACGGAGAATCAGCCTGATGGCTCGCGTTTCGATGAACGAGCTGACCACCTATCGCTGGTCGTTTGAAGAGGACGTTCAGCATTATCGCGAAGCGGGGTTGCGGGCGATGAGCGTTTGGCGGCACAAGTTGTCGGATTTTGGCGAGGAGAAGGGGGCCGAGCTGTTGCGGGAGAGCGGTCTGAAGACGGCCAGCCTGCTGTGGGCGGGCGGATTCACGGGGAATGACGGCCGCAACTTCGAGGAAAGCGTCGAAGATGCCCGCGACGCGATCCGGGTCGCCGCGCTGCTCCACGCGGACAATCTGTTGGTCTATCCGGGGGCCCGCGCTGGCCACACCCGCTCCCACGCGCGGCGGCTGTTGAAATTGGCGTTGTCGGAATTGGTGCCGATGGCCGATGAGTTTGGCGTCACGCTGGCGCTCGAACCGATGCACGAGGGCTGCGCCACCGACTGGACTTTCCTCACCGACCTCGATGAGACGCTCGAGCAACTCGCGGGGTTCAACAGCCCGCATATCAAGCTGGCGTTCGACACGTATCATCTCGGCCATTGTCCCCGCATCCTGCAGCGGATCGCCGAATTGGCGCCGCGGACAGCGATCGTTCAGTTGGGGGACGCCCGTTGTGCCCCGAAGGGCGAACAGAATCGGTGCCGCTTGGGCGAGGGCACTTTGCCGCTGCGGGAAATCGTCCGCGCCTACGAGGCGGCCGGCTACGCGGGGTATTACGACGTCGAGCTTATGGGCGAAGACATCGAGTCGACCGATTACCACGAATTGCTCCGCGGCAGCCTAGACGCCGTCGAGCGATTGGTGGACGGGTTGGGATGACCGCCGTCGAGCGGACGGATGACGCTCGGTCGATTGGTTGATTCTTGATCCGCTGGCGCGCGAACGCTATGCTTCACGCACCTTCGTTCCACTAAAAACTTTGGAGAACCGAGACATGCCCAGAACATCCCGCCGCGCCTTCTTGGAGACGGCTTCGGTCATTGGCGCCGGCTACTTCGTGGCCGCTGGCACGCGGCCCGCGATGAGCAATTCCGCCAACGAGAAGCTCAACGTCGCTTGCATTGGCGTGGGCGGCAAGGGCGGCAGCGATTCGGCCAACGCGGCCCAATTCGGCAACGTCGTCGCGATCTGCGACGTCGATCGCAACACGCTCGCCAGCAAAGGCAACGCCAACGGTTTTCAAAACGCCGAGAAATTCACCGACTACCGCGAGCTGTTCGCCAAGTTTGGCAAGAAGATCGACATCGCCACGGTCAGCACGCCGGATCACATGCACGGACCGGTGACGCTGGAAGCGATGCGGCTGGGGATTAGCTGCTACACGCAGAAGCCATTGACCCGGACGATCTACGAGGCCCGGCTGCTCGCCAAAGTGGCGACGGAAACGGGCGTCTGCACGCAGATGGGCAATCAGGGCACGGCGCTGAATTCGTCCCGCGAAGCGATCGCCCAGATCAAGTCGGGCGTGCTGGGCACGTTAAAGGAAGTGTACGCGTGGTCGAACCGCCCGATCTGGGCGCAGGCTCCCGGCCGCCGGATGACGATGGAGAAGTTCTCCGCCCAAGCCCGCAAAGACAACGCGGAAGGCGCCGACAAGATCATCGAAGCCAAGAAGAAGGAAATCGAACGTTCGATGGAACGGATCGATTGGAAGAACTGGCTGGGCGTCGCTCCGCAACGCGAGTTCTGGCCGGGGCTGTACCATCCGTTCCAATTCCGCGGCTGGTGGGATTTCGGCACCGGCGCGCTCGGCGACATGGCCTGCCATCAGTTGACCGTGCCGTTCGCCTCGTGTGGACTCCGCGATCCGATCTCTGTCGTCGCCAAGACCACGGGCCACGACTACGACAGCTTCCCGGCCAGCTCGATCATCAAGTTCGAGTTCCCGGAGACGAGCGAGCGGCCGGCGATTCCTTTCTGGTGGTATGACCGCCGGGGCAACAAGCCGCCCGCCGAAGTGTTCAGCAAGTTGGGCATCAACAGCGTGTCCGACAGCGGCGTGCTCGTCGTCGGCGAAAAGGGCGCCTTCTACAGCTCGGATGACTATTGCGGCGTCTACGTCCTTAAGGGCGTCGAGAAGGTCAAGGTGGACTACGAGAAGGCGGAAGACAAGGGCAACAACGACCTGAACAACATGTACGAGTTGTTCCGGGCGAAGATGGCCAACGATCCGAAGATCTGCAAATCGAACTTCGTCGATCGCGCCGGCCCGCTCACCGAAACCATCCTGCTCGGCAACTTGGCCGTGTGGGCGGCCGCCACCGGCGGACCCAACGGCAGCATGGGCGAATGGGGTGAGAAGGTGGAATGGGATGCCCGCAATCTCAAGGTCACCAATCTCGCCTCGATCAAGACGCCCGGTGTCGCTGACCTGATCAAGCCGAAGTATCCCGAAGGCTACCGGCTCGACTAGTTCCCGCCGTCGCCTCGTTTCGCGCCCGTCGTTCGCGTTCTGACGCGGCCGACGGGCGCTGCCGTTTTCCCGACTGGCTCGATTCCACTTCCGACACCGCTGCTTCCGCCTTCCCTGCCGCGAATGCGGCGGCGGATTAGAAAGTTTCCCGTATGCGTCGCCGCCTCTTGATCCGCTCGCTGTCACGCCCTCTCGCCTCGGGACTGGTCGCCGCGAGCGTCGCGGTCGCGGCCGTGACGCTGACCGGCTGTCCACAACCCGCCAGCCAGGGGCCGGAGAGCCAGGATGCGGCGACATCGGGCGGTCCGGAAGCGGGCGGTTCCGCGTCGGGCGGCAAGCCGGCTGCTGAAAATGCGGACAAGGCGGACAATGCAGACAAGCCGGAAGCGGCGGCGACGGCGTCCGCCGAAGATGTCGCCTCCGCCCGCAAATTGCTCGACGGCCTGGGGGCGAAGGCCAAATACGAACCGAAGTCGGGACCCGTTTTGCGCGAGATCGCCATCCAGGACGGCGCCAGCCTCTCCGCCGACGACATCGCGCTGTTCGGCCGCCTCAGCGACCTCGAAAAGCTGCAGATTTTCAACTATCGAGAACTCAACGATGAAATGGCCGCGAAGCTCGCGCCATTGCAAAAACTGTCTGCCCTTGCGCTCACCAATTCGGTGATCAACGACGCGACGGTCGACCTGATCGTCAAATCGTTTCCGAACCTAGTGGAACTCGATCTGTCGTCGAACACGAACATGTCGAGCGGCGTGCTGAAGCAGATCAGCCAGTTGTCCAAACTGCAGCGATTGACATTGGTGCAGAACCAATTCAACGACATCGGATCGCAGCAGTTGCCGAAACTGGCCAACCTTCGGTCGCTGGACCTGCGCGGCAACATGGAAGCCGGCGACATGACGATGGAAGTTGTCGGGGCGTTGCCGAAGCTGTCGGCGCTCAAGCATCGCAGCACGGCCGTCACCGACTTTGGACTTGAAAAGCTGTGCGAAAGCAAGACGTTGGAGTCGCTGCTGCTGCAGGACTTCATCATCACCGACCAGGCCGGAGCTTACCTGGCGAAACTGCCCAAGCTGTCGCAATTGGAAATCTTCCGGTGCCAAGGCTTCGGCTCGGAAGGCGTGCTCGCGCTGAAGGGACTCGGCTTGACCCGATTAACCCTGCGCGACCTCCCCAACGTCGATGACCGGGCGATGGAAGTGCTGGCCGACTTGCCGAAGCTCCGCCGAGTGTACCTGCACGAACTGTCGTCGGTCGGTGACAGCGGTCTCGCCCACCTGGCGAAGTCCAGTTCGCTCGAACTGCTCGACATCTGGAGCGTGCCGCAGATGACCGATGCGACCGTCGCGGTGATCGCCAAATTGCCGGGCCTGAAGGAACTCTCGATCCGCTCGACCGGTATTTCGGACGCCTCGATCGAAATGTTGCTCGGGATGACTCAACTTCAATCCTTGACCCTCAAGGAAAATGGTTCGGTGACGGAAGCCGGGCTCAAGCGGCTGACGGAACGCAAGTGGACCAAACTGGACGTCGGCAGCGCGGGTGGCGACGCTGACGCGGCCGGCCAGTAGGTGTTCGCCGTCGGCCCGTGGGTTCACGTGGTCGGCGGCGGCCTGCGGTCGGCAGCGGCACGCGGTGAGTGGCCGTTCGCGATCGAAGTCGAGCTGCGGATGGAGTTCGCGGCGGAAGGGATTCGATGGCGAACAAACACGCGCCCGAGAGCGAGATATTCCGACGGGTTCGGCACGGCAAGCTGCGGGATGCGTCGCGTGACTCTCACGCACCGTCCGCGGAAGTTCCAGCAGGTGGCGGTCCGGCAGGTGGCAGTCCGGCTGGTGGCGGTCCGGCTGGTGGCGGTCCGGCTGGTGGCGGTCCGGCAGGTGGCAGTCCGGCTGGTGGCAGTCCGGCTGGTGGCGGTCCGGCTGGTGTTGCGGGAAGGAACGAGGACGCGTCGGCGGATCTTGGCTTGGATTCGCCTCCATCGTCGCGGCGGCCGGCGTTGCGACCGGCTCCACAGCAGGCTCAGCCGCCGTCCGCGAGCGGAGCGGCACTCGGGGTATCCCCAACCGTTTCGCCTGTGGGTTTCGCTGCGCGGTCCGAGGGCGACGCCCAAGGGGAAGCGAAGCCTGTGTCGAGGGGCCGGGGATGGTTCAGGGCGGCCGTGGCGGCCATGTCCGACTCGCGGGAGCGGCGGGAACGGCGGGAGCCTGGGACGCTACCCAGTGGTTGGCGAAGCGACCCGGATTCGCCGCGCGAGCATTTCATTCCGTTGCAGCGGGACGATTTGCTGCGAGCGCTGACGGCCGATTTGACAACGACCACGGGGGACGCGGAGCGGCTACGGCGGATCTGTCAACTGCTGGAGGAAGCCTATCACCTCGTCCACTACCGCCGGTATCGAGGGATCCTGGAAACCTATGCGCCCTTCGATCCCGACTCGGATACGCATTCCCTGTCGGTGACCGATCCGGCCGAGCGTACGCGGGCGGCGGCGGCGGTGTGCGATCGCATCGGGTCGTTGCTGGCCCAGGCCAATTTCCGGCGGTTGGATCGCGAGGAAATCAACGAGGCGTTGGAGGCGGCGAGCGACTGGGGGCTGAGACTGCGGGTGAACTTCGCCGAGTTCGAACGGCTGGAGGTGTACGCTCGCGGCGAAGGCGTGGTCGATCGCCAACGGCGTTCTTGGCGGACGATGTTCCGCCAGCGTCCCGTGGAAGTCCCCGTTTATCAGCGGCTGGCGATCGTCTTTCGTTTCCGCGCGGAGGCGGCGAGCGGTGGCCAGGCCACGGCAACGCCTGCCGTTGCCGCCGGCCAAGCGGCAGCCGCGCCGCCGCCTGACAGCGGCGTGCGGATCAAGCTGTTCAAAAACATTCCCAAATACGACATCGAGATGTTGCTCCCGGGTGTCGAAGTGCGAATGTCGTGGCTCGACCGTGGCCGCATCCTCTTGCCTACCATCTCTGGGTTGGCGCTCACGGCCTACAAGATCATCCGCGGCGCCATCGTGATCGCGTTCGCGGGCGCCTACGGTTTCGTCGGCTTGATCGGCCTGATCGTCGGCACGCTGGGCTACGGCGTAAAATCGCTGATGGGTTATCTGCGAACCAAAGACAAGTATCACCTGCAGTTGACGCAGAATCTGTACTACCGCAATTTGGACAACAACGCCGGGGCCCTGTTTCGGATCGTGGCGGAGGCGGAAGAACAGGAGATGCGGGAAGTGATGCTGGCCTATTTCCTGCTCTGGCGCGACGCCGGTCCAGAAGGCTGGACCGCTCGGCAGTTGGATGCGGCCTGCGAGTCGTTTCTTGCCGAACTGCTCGGTTCGGAAGTCGATTTCGAGGTAGGCGACGCGATCCGCAAACTGGAACAGTTGCGGTTGGTCGATTCGCGGCCCGGCCACCGCTGGACCGCCATCTCGCTCGACGAGACCTATCGGCGCTTACAGGAGCGTTGGCATGCGTTTCTCCGCGAATTGGAACCGCGCTAAGGTTCGCGCGATGGGAACCGTCAACCTTCGTCCGGCTTAAGAATGGTTGTCGGCGGGAGGCTCATCGCCGGCCGCGATCACGGCGCTCGCCAGCGCGAGCGCTGCCGTTTCGATTCGCAAAATCCGATTCCCAAGATTGACCATCCGCCAGTGGGCATGGAGCGCTGTGGCGATCTCGGTGGCGGAAAAGCCGCCTTCCGGCCCAACCGCCACGTACACCGGCGTCTCGATGGGCGACGAACGCACCGTGGCGATGAACTGGCCAAGCGACTGGCCGAGCGACTGGTTTGCCGAGTGGCTGGTGGTTGGCGACGCTGCGGGTTCGGGCGGTGCTGCGAGCGTGGATAGCTCGGGCCAGAATGCGGGTGGGTGAGCGACGCGGCGGATGGCGTGGGCTGGGGCGGAGGCGACGAATTGGTCCCAGTCCATCGGGTCGGAAATGGCCATCAGACGATTGCGACCGCACTGTTTGGAGGCTTCGATGACGGCCCGCCGCAGCTTTTCGAGGGTGCCGCCTTCGGGTTGAGCGACGCCGCGGGACGTCTCGAGCGGCACGCATTCGGCTACGCCCAGTTCGACCAGTTTTTCGATCAGCCAGCGTTGACGGTCGCCTTTGGGCAAGGCGGCGCCCACGATCAATCGACGAGGGGACTCGCGGTCGACGCCTTGGTGCGATCGCACGAGCACTTCCACGGACGAGCGGCGGAGGCGGCCCACTTCGCCCTCGAATTCGCGGCCCGAGCCGTCGAACAAGGTGACGACATCGCCCGTCTTGGCGCGGAGCACATGGAGCAGGTGGTGGGCTTCCGCATCCACCAGTTCGACGGTGTCGCTCTGAACAGTCTGTTCGACGAAGAATCGCGGCGGCATGGAATCACAGGGCGGGGTCGGGCCGCCAATTCCCGGGGAACGAATGAATAGATGCGGGGAATTTATCCGATAAGACAAAAGGAAGCGATTCCACCAACCGTGCCGCCGGCGACGGTCCGAGGTGCTACGGCCGCGGCGACGCCGACGCGCGGACGTGAACAACGCTCGCGGCGTCGCCCCCAGTGGGGCGAATCGAGCGGAGACGGTGGCGAGTCGAGTGGAGACGAAGCGCGATGCTAGGAAATGATCCACGGGCGAGTTCGCGAGCGCTGGCGGGGTTCTATGCGGGCGCAGGCCAAGTCGAGGCGTTGGCCCGGTTGGCGTTCGTCCGATCGAGCGGCCAGCCGGTGGGGCATTTGCACGGCGAACCGGGTTGCGGAAAGACGTGGGTCTTGCGCAGTTTCGTCGCGGAATCGCGTGCCGAGGACCGCGAAGTCGGCTACTTGGATGTCGCCGGTCATGATGGCCGGGAAACGCTGCTGGGCGTCGCTGGATTGCTCGGTGTGCGACTGGGAGGCCACGACGCGCGTTGTCATCTGTGGCAGGCGATCGGCGATCGGCTCCGCGAGCACCGGCAGATGGGCTGGTCAACGCAGTTGATCTTCGATCATGTCGATGCGGCGAGCGCGGAAGTGGCTGGAATGATCGGAAGGATGGCCCACTGGGCCGAGTCGCCCGGCAGCCGATTGATGCTGCTCGTCGCCACGACTCGATTGGACGGACTGCGCGACCATCCTGGCCTCGAGGATCGCGTGGGATTGCGGATCGCGGTGGAACCGTGGACCGCGGCTGAGATCGGTGAGTTCGCAGGCCGGTTCGCGCCGTCGGCCGTATGGGAACCCGAGGCGATCGACAGGCTGTGGCGGCTTTCCGGTGGCCGGCCCCGGGATGCCCGTCGCTTGATCGAACTCGGCCTGCAAGCGGCTCATCTGGAGCAATTGGCCGTCGTCTCCGGCGACTTGTTGGAATGCGTTCACGGCGAACTGCTCGCCAGTCTCTGAACCGCCGCTCGACCGTCCCTTCCGACGCGAAGTTTCCGCTACAATGCGTCGTCGCGCCGACGTCGGCGTGTTCATGGCAACGCGGCGAGTATCGATGGGCGGCCTCACTTTGAGGCGGACGAGCGATGGCCGAAGGCGAGAAAACCGAAGCGGTGGTGGAACAGACACCGACGTCCCTGCGAAATCCGGGTCTTGCCGCGTTATTGGCGTGGCTGGTGCCGGGGGCCGGGCACTGGTATCAGGGACGCCGAGGAAAAGCCATTTTGTTCGCGGTCTGTGTCCTGGGCACCTACGTTTACGGCTTGGTGATCGGCGACGGGCATGTGGTGTACGCGTCGTGGAATCGCACCGATTTTCGGTGGCAGTATGTCTGTCAACTCGGCGTCGGCCTGCCAGCCATGCCCGCCTTGGTGCAGAGCCGCCGCGTGATGCGGGACAAGGAGCCGTTGTTCGCCGATGTGCTCGCCCCGCCGCGACAGCCCGTTTATCCCGGCGAGCACGACCATTTAGCGGATTGGCATTTGGAACTGTCGTGGCGTTTTGACCTCGGAACGCTCTACACGATGGTGGCCGGATTGCTCAACATCCTCGCCGTGTTTGACGCCTATTCCGGGCCGTTCATCGCCCATGCGATCCGTGCCAAGTCGATCGCCGACGCCACGCGGGAACGCCTGGCGGCGGAAGCGACGGCCGCTGCGAAGTAATCACGAACCCACTGCGAACGCGGATTCCAAGATGGCCGTTCATTTGCTCGGAGCGTTCTTCCCCGCCACGCAGATCTGGCACTTGGTGCCGTTGATGATCGCGGTGAGCTTGGTGTACGGCGCGACGCGTTTCGAGGACTGGCGGGACATCCTCGAACACTCCGTGCGGTTCGCCGTCTGGGTGTTCGGCTTCCTCGCGGTTTTTTCCGCGTTGTTGCTGTGGATGTCGTGGCGGCTTT
>JBIKVL010000208.1:0-6849 GCA_044356875.1 Pirellulaceae bacterium
GGTTCCGCCACCGCGAGCGCGTCGAGCAGTTCGTCGCGATCGGTGGCGCGCAGGGGTTCGAGCCAAATCCGCGACTCGGCGGCCGCCAAGGCGAACCGCAGCACGCGGTCGCCACGACGGCCAAAATCCGCCAGCACCGTCGCCGCGAACGACAACACCCGCTCGACGGCCTCCCGCTGGTCCGCTGTGGGCGACTCCGCCGCCCATAGATCGACGACCAGAAACAGCTCCTCGCGCCGCGGTTGTTCGAATTGCAATGTCGTGAGGCTGCCTTGCCGAGCCGAAGAGCGCCAATGAATCCACCGCCGGCTATCTCCCGGCCGCCACTCCCGCAAACCGTAATAGTCGCCTTCCAACAACCCCCGTCGCTGGCTGGTCCCGGCCGCCTCCCGGCCCGCTCGGTCACACCAGCTGCGCCATTCCCCCTTCAGCCTGCCGAGCGCCGGGACGACCAGCACTTCGGTCGCGGGAACCGCCAGCCGAGTGGCCTCGAACAGCCCCAGCGGAAAGCGGCTCGACAACTTCGCCGCCGCGAACGAATACCGGCCGCGCCGCCCCGGCCGCCAGAGATAACTCTCCGACCGTTCCGCGTTGGGACCGATATGCGGAAAGAACACGCGGGCGGGGGTCTCCGTGGAAGCCCCGCCATCCGACTGGCCAGCGTCGGGAATCGCGGAAATCGCGGGAGTCGCCACGATCATCGGTACTGCCGTCGCTTCGCCCCCCGCACGTTCCCAGCGATCCGCCATGCCGATCGCCCATGCCGAGCGGTCCGCGCCTTCGTTCCGCAAAGCCAATTCCACCACGACAGTCTGGCCGGCATGCGGACGGGGCGGCACTCGACGAACGCCCGACAGCTGGCGAACGCCACGACGGGCCTGCCGCCAACTGAAGAGCAAGGGGCCCAGAAGCGTCGCCGCCAACAAGTACAGCAGCGGCATGTCGCGCAGCACGGCGCATAGCCAAATGATCGCGGTCACGATCGCGTAACACCAGCCGACAGCCCGGATCCGCACTTGGCATCGACCATTCATGGCGTTGTTCCGAAAAGAAGACGCTCGCTAAATCGGAACCCGCACCGTGCTGACGAGGCGGCGGATCAGCGTCTCCAGGGCGGCCCGTTGTTGCCCCGACGCATAGCCGCGGGCGATCACGCGGTGGCTCAACGCGGGAACGGCCAGCTGCTTGATATCGTCCGGCGTGACGAAAGAGCGGCCGTCGAGCGCCGCCGACGCCTGCGCCGCGCGATACAGACTCAACGCCCCACGAGTGCTCACGCCCACGCTCAGCTCATCGCATTTTCGAGTGGCTTCCACCAGATCGAGCAGATAGTCGACAACCGATTCCTCGACCACGACGCCGCGGACCGCCGTCTGGAATTTCAACACTTGCTCGCCGGTCACCACCGCCTGCAGTTGGTCCACCGGCTGTCCCATCCGATGCGACGCCAACACCTGCCGTTCGTCGGCCCGAGTCGGGTAGCCGATCGAGACGCGGAGCAGGAAGCGGTCGAGTTGGCTTTCCGGCAGGGCGTAGGTGCCTTCGAATTCGAACGGGTTTTGGGTCGCGATGACCAGAAACGGGGTGGGCAGCCGATGGGTTTGCCCGTCGACCGATACTTGCCCGTCGCTCATCGCCTCCAGCAACGCGCTTTGCGTCCGCGGCGGAGCGCGATTGATTTCGTCCGCCAGGACGATGTTCGCGAAAATCGGCCCCGGATGAAACACGAACTCGGAGTGCTTCGCGTCGAAAATGCTGCTGCCGACGATGTCGCTGGGCAACAGGTCGGGGCCGAACTGCAGTCGGCAAAAATCGCCCGAGACCGACTTGGACAACGCCTTCCCCACCAACGTCTTGCCCACCCCAGGCACGTCCTCCAACAGGATGTGCTCGCCCGCCAGCAGGGCCACCAGGCAGTGACGCACCACTTCCGGCTTGCCTAGCACAACTCGGCGGATATTTTCTTCCAAATGCCGCAAGAGAATCTGTTGCTCGGAATTCATGCGGCGTATCGTACTAAGTGATGAACCCACCCGCGAGCTCCCGAACACCAAACGCGCAGCCCAGCGCGGCCAGCCCCTTCCGACTGGTCGAAGGGGCGGTGCTCTGTGCCTGCCCCGACTGCCAGTCGCTGATGTCCGTCCGCGTATGGCTCGGAGTGGCCGATTGCTGGAATTGCGGAGCCAGCGTCGAGCTGTCCGAGGAGCAGGAACGGGAGGTCGAGCGGCTGTTGGCGGCGGGGCCGCCGCGAGCTCTTGGGACGACCGCCCCGCCCTCCCCCGGCGCCGGCCGGGGCGCGGTTCGTGGGACGCCGAACACTCGCCCGGCACCTGCCGCGACGCCGGCAGCTGCGGCAACTGCGATCGCCGCGCCAGTCGCCCCACCAGTCCGGCCGCATCCTTCCGGCCCACATGCTTCCGTTCCTGCGCCAGGTCGGTCGCGACGCCCGCCGGGTGCGGTGAGCCGAGCGGCTCTTCGCCGCAAACTCAAGCGACACTGGCTGCGGGAATGGCTGCGGGACATGCCGGCGTGGCTGGTCAGTCTCGTCTTGCACACCGTGCTGTTGTTGCTGCTGGGACTTCTCAATATTTACGAGGAGGTCGAGGTTCCGTTCATCACCTTGTCGACCTCGGTGAGCCGCGACAAGGCGGAGGGCGAGTACACGATCCAAGTGGACGACCAAGACGAGGTCGCCTTCAACCTGCCTCTGCCTGACAACGTGGACTGGAAGAACAAGGCGAACCGCGAGGCGTTGGTTTTAGCCAACCAGGACGCTCGGCAACTGCAAATCGATCCGGACATGCCCGTCCCGCAAATGGCCCCGCTGGGCGAAATCCGCGAATTGGCCAGCTCCGACGATCCCGTTCGACGCGCGCTCGCCGTCCGCGATCCGCGGTTGCGGGTCGAGGTCGTGAAACGCGAAGGCGGAACGACGCTCACCGAGGCCGCCGTGTCGCGGGGACTGCGCTGGTTGGCGCAACAGCAGCAACGCGACGGCCGCTGGACGAACGGCAATCCGGCCTACGAGACGGCGAACACGGCGTTGGCGTTGCTGCCGTTTCTCGGCGCTGGCCAAACGCCGACGGTCGGCCCCTACAAGGATCATGTGGCCCGCGGCCTGCGCTGGCTGCGTTCACGCCAGAATCCGGACGGCGACCTGCGGGGAGGAACGGGGCAGCATCCGGGCATGTACGCCCACGGGATCGCGAGCATTGTGCTCTGCGACGCCTTCGCGTTAACAGGCGACGAGGCGCTTCGGGGACCCGCCGAACGGGCTGTCTCCTTCATCGTCGCGGCCCAGAACGACAAAGGCGGCTGGCGATACATGCCGCGGCAGGACGCCGATCTGAGCGTGGTGGGCTGGCAACTCATGGCCCTGCAGAGCGCCCGCATGGCACGGCTGAACGTCCCGTCCGAAACGCTCGAACTGGCCGACCAATACCTCGATTCGGTCTCCCACGAGGAAGGTTCGCTCTATTCGTACCAACGCCAAGGCGGCGAAGCACGGCCCACGCCGACCATGACCGCCGAAGGGCTGCTCTGCCGCATGTACCTTGGTTGGCGACGCGACACGCCCGGACTGACCCGCGGCGTCGAATGGCTCGCCAAAAACCATTTGCCCAATCGCCGCGAACCCAACATCTATTACTGGTATTACGGAACCCAGGTGTTCCATCACTTCGGCGGCTCCGAGTGGGACGCGTGGAACACGCGGATGCGCGACATCCTGGTTGAAACCCAAGTCACGCAAGGACCGCACGCCGGCAGTTGGCATCCCGAATCCGACCGCTGGGGCAGTTCGGGCGGCCGCATTTTCGTGACGTCGCTGTCCGTCTGCGCGCTCGAAGTTTACTACCGGCACGCGCCAATCTATCGGCAACTCAAGCTCGATTGAGCCGGGCGGCTTACGCCGCTCCGCTAAAACGCGTGCGGTTGCCGCGTCCTCGTTTACCGCCTAGCCGTAGGCGATGGCTGGGCCGGCGGGGCAACACGGGTTCGCAGCGCTACCGGGCGGCTTACGCCGCTCCGCTAAAACGTAAAATCAGATCAAGCTATCGACCGCGTATTTCGGGGCTCGATAAGCTTGCCGTGGGCGGACGCATCGGCTACCGTCATCCCATCAAGTCGTATGAATGAGTTTCTGTCCCGTGGCTGGGACGCCGGGATCTTGTAGCCAGTTGGAACAACTCAAGCCATCGCCTGCGGAGCACCCTCATGATTCGCTTGTTTGGACCGTCCGCGCCCTCGGAACGCGGCCTGGGAACTCGACGGGAAATGCTGCGGATCGGCGGCGTGTTGTCTGGCGGCCTGCTGACCGGCGGCCTGTCGCTGTCCGGACTGCTCAATGCTCGAGCCTCGACAGCCGGCGCGAGTGAACCGGCTGCCGGTGCCCCCCGCGACGGCGGGCAAACAGCTCCGAACGGGACGCCGCGGAGCTTCGGGGCGGCGAAGCGATGCATCATGCTCTACCTGTCGGGCGGACCGCCGCAGCACGACACGTTTGACCCTAAACCCGACGCGCCGGCCGAGATTCGCGGCGAGTTCGGCACGATCGAAACCTCGTTGCCCGGCGTCCGCGTTGGCGAACATTTGCCGGGGTCGGCGCGATGGATGCACAAGGTGGCGCAAGTGCGGTCCATGTGCCATACGCACAATGACCACGCCCGCGGTTCTTACTGGATGTTCACCGGCTATCCGTTCCTCGGTTCGGTGCCGGACGCGAACAACATGACTCGGGCCGACATGCCCCATCTCGGCGCCTGCGTCGCGAAAATCGCGCCCGGAGATGGGCTCTTCCCGTTCGCGATCGCGCCTCATCGCATGGATGTGGCGGGCGGCCGGCGCGTCGGCCAGTTCGCGGGAATGCTCGGCGCCAAATTCGACCCACTGCTGCCGGGCGGCAATCCCAACGACGACCACTACCGCCTGGAACAGTTGCCGTTGGCTCCGAATCTCGCATTGGACGCCGTGAAGCGCCGGTTGCGTCTGGTCGAACAACTGAACCAGCAAGTCGACTATCTCGAACGGGCGGCCGCCGCCCAATCGCTCCGCGACAACCAGGCGAAGGCGTTGGAAGTGGTGAGCACCGACGCGGTCCGACGCGCGGTCGACCTCTCCGCCGTCGACCCGAAACAGCGTGAGCGATACGGTCGAAACCTGTTCGGCCAGTCGGTGCTGCTCGGCCGCCGTTTGTTGGACGCGGGCACTCGGTTCGTGCAGTGCAATTGGCAGCGAGCCCAGGGCAAGGACGGTTTCGCGTGGGACACGCACTGGAACAATTTCACGGCCTGCAAAGAGGATTTGATTCCGCCGTTCGATCAAGCGTTCGCGGCGTTGATGCAGGATCTCGACGAAACAGGACAGCTCGACGAGACGCTGGTCGTGGTGGCGGGCGAATTCGGCCGGTCGCCCAAGATCACGCTGAAGAATGGCGGGCGGGAACATTGGCCGGATGTTTACACGGTGCTGTTCGCCGGCGCCGGGGTCCAAGGTGGACGCATCTTCGGCCAGTCCGACAAACACGGGGCCTACCCGATCGAAAACGCCACGTCGCCCGCCGACTTCGTCGCTACCATCTACCACCTGATGGGCATCGATCCGGCTCGCGAGGAACACGACCAATTGAATCGGCCGTTCGCGCTTTCGAAGGGCAAGGCGATCACGGGTATCATGAGCTAGGAATGCCGACGACGATTCGTAAACAAACGCGAGACGAACGCGAGATAAACGCGTATCGAAGCGAACGACAAAGAACCTATGAGTAACAATCCCTATTCGGCGCCAGCGGCAACCCCTTATGGCCAACCGTATGCCGCGCCTCCAGTGCTTCCTCCCTCGTCGCGGGTTTCAGGGCCGGCGAGCGGCTTGATGGTTACCGCCGTCATGGGGATGATCACGCAAGTCGGTTCGTTGCTGATGAATCTCCTCGGCCTGGGAGCGGGCGCGGCCGCCATGGGAGACGGCGCCACAGCGATGGATCAACAAAACGCCATGGTGGCTATGACGAGCGGCGGGGTCGGGATCGCGATCGGACTCATCGCGATCGTGATTGGCGTCGTCGTCCTGCTCGGCGCCCTGAAAATGAAAAACCTGCAGTCCTACGGATTCGCCATGACCGCCGCCATTCTGGCGATGATTCCGTGCATTTCACCCTGTTGCCTTATCGGTTTGCCGATGGGGATCTGGGCGATAGTCGTGCTCGTGGATCCGCAAGTGAAAGCCGCGTTTACCTAGAGGTCGGAAACGAGCACGGATCTTCGGCGGGCCCCACACGAATCCCGAATGGATTGCTCATTTTCGGATGAGGCCCTTTCATCCCAAGCGACTCGCCATTGAGTCGCGTTGAAACAGCGATCGTGAATGGCCGAATCAACGTCGCATGTTCGTTTCGCCGCGACCCGTGGTTCCATCACGCGACGGCTGTTCCGCGACCAGCCGCCGAGATTGGAGCCTGACGGTGCGCCGCGGCCGCGCGCCGCCGAGTTTTTCGCGGGAATCGGGCTGGTGCGGCTGGCGATTGAAAAAGCCGGATTCGATGTCGTCTTCGCGAACGACATCGATCCCATGAAGCACAAGATCTACGCCGACAACTTTTCCGTCGGCGACTTTGTGCTCGGCGATATCCATCAAATCGCCGCCGATTCGATTCCTAATTGCGAACTATTCACCGCGTCGTTTCCCTGCAATGACCTGTCGGTGGCGGGCGCGCAGAGTGGCCTCGACGGCGCCCAATCCAGCGCCTTCTGGGGACTCATTCGGATTTTGCGGGAACTGGGCGAGCGACGGCCGGCGGTCGTGATGCTCGAAAATGTCCCCGGTTTCCTCGCGTCCCAAGGTGGCCGCGATTTC
>JBIKVL010000209.1:0-6842 GCA_044356875.1 Pirellulaceae bacterium
TAGAGGAATTTGTCCGAGCGGATCAACAGCCGATCGCCGGAAATGGCGGGACTGCTATTGAAAACCCCTCGGTCGGACAGGTCGTTGACGGCAAGCAATTCGAATTCCGGCTTCGCGGCGATCACGAACACTTTGCCTTCGCGGGTGAGGTAATAGAGCCGGCCGTCGGCCAGCAACGCGGACGAATAGAACTGCCCCGCGCGTTCCAATCGCTGTTCGTAAACCACTTCCCCCGTATCGGCCTTCGCGCAGTAGGCGATTCCACGGGAATCATGCGCCCAATACAAATGGCCCTTGTAAAAGACGGGCGAAGAGACATTCGATCCTTTCAAGCTGGTCCATAGCCGATGGCTTTCGGTGACATCGCCGCTCCCGCCGGCGCGGACAGCCAAGGACGCGATGCCCGAGCGTCCACCCAAGCAGTAAACGACGCCCTCCGCCGCCACAACGCTGGGCACCATGTACCAGCCAATATCCGTCTTGCACGACCAAAGCGGCTCGCCAGTGGCGGGGTCGAACGCCAGCACGCGGCCTTGCACGGGCACAACCAATTCCTCGCGCCCCGACGCGGCTTTCACCACGACCGGCGTGCTCCAGGACTCGCGAATCCCGTCCGCTCGCCACCGCTCGGCGCCCGTCGCTCGATCGAGCGCGACGAGCGTACCGCTTTCCACGCTCGCGTTAATGAACACCAAGTTCTTGTGCAGCACGGGCGACGGCGAGCTGCCCCAGCCGTGGGTGTTCGAACCGACGTCGGCCTGCCACAGTTGTTTCCCCTTGTGGTCGAAGGCGACCACGCCCGTCTTGCCGAAGAACGCGTAGATCCGCTCGGCGTCGACGGCGACCGAGTTGGCCGCGAAACCGTGATCGCGAATTCGCGGTTCCTCAGGCAACTTCGCCTTGACAGCTTGGTTCAAGACGAGTTTGCCGCTGGCGAGGTCGAACGCGAGCAAATGCCGCTGAAGGTTTTCGATTTCGCCGGCGTCCTCGCCCGGCACGAAATAGCCCGTGTAAGCGGTCAGGTAGATACGATCGCCGAAGACCACGGGACTTGAAGCTCCCGCTCCGGGCAACGGCGTTTTCCAAGCTAATCCCTCGGTGGAACTCCAACGCACGGGTGGCCGCGACGACGTCGCGATCCCCATTCCGTTCGGACCGCGAAAGCGGCTCCATTCCTCCGCCAAAGTCGGTCGGATGCCCCCCGTTTCCACGCCTGCGGCAACGACCGCGAGCGCGAAAACGCTGGTCCATGAGAAATCGCCGATTCCGCGATTTCCATCGCCACCACGCCTTGTTGACCCGCCCCGACTGGAATTTGTTTGTTTCACTTGCGACACCTCATTCGCCTTTCATCTCTCAGCTATGAATTCGAAACCTATTCCGCATGTCCCGCTACTCACTTCCCAGGCCCAATAGCTCGCCCTAGCCCCGGCCCCTCCGACCTTTAACCCCGAACTCCGCCCCCCTGAAACCTGAAACCTGAAACCTGAAACCTAAAACCTGAAACCTGAAACCTTCGAATTCCTCCAAGCCTTTGGCGTTCGGTAAACTATCCGCATTGTCCCACCCCGACAATCGCGCGGCGGGACAATCCGTCCAGGAGCATCCCTATGCCCAAGCCTGTCCGCCTGCGGCTTTGCGTGCTGGCCCTCGCGAGCTTTGCCGTGTTCGTCATCCACGGTATGCGGCTTACGGTGGAGCGGTCGGGAGTCGCCGAGGAGTGGCGTGGCGCCGACGATTTCGCGCGTCACGTCGCGCCGCTGTTGACGCGTCGTTGCCTGGCCTGTCACAGTGATCAGGGAAATGGCAGGGGCGCGAGCGGGGGATACCGCATCGACACGCGAGCCGGACTCATCGCGGGTGGCGAGAATGGTCCGGCGATCGTGGCGGGCGACGCGGATCGCAGTCCGCTGCTGAGTCGCATCGCGCCCCACGCGGACGTCAGCACGCGCATGCCGCCCGAAGGTCCGCGATTGGCGGCCAACGAAGTCGCGCTTCTTCGCCAATGGATCGAACGCGGGGCGCCTTGGCCAACGGGATTGACGCTGAAATCGCCTCGGGCCGCCGCCGCAAGCCACTGGGCTTTCCTGCCTATTAGCCGCCCCGTTCCGCCCACTGTCCGATCTTTCGCGCGCGCGTTGAACGCGATCGATCATTTTGTCCTGGCGCGGCTCGAAACCCTAAACGTCTCCCCTGCCCCGCCAGCCGATCCCGCTACTTTGTTCCGTCGAGTGATGCTCGACCTGACAGGCCTTCCGCCTTCCCATGAAGACGCGACAACGCTCGCCGAGGAACGCTCCCGCGAAGTGGAGCCAGACGCATACGACCGCGAGGTCGACCGTTTGCTGGCGTCGCCGGCATACGGCGAGCGGTGGGCGCGGCCGTGGCTCGATGTCAGCCATTTCGCCGATACGGATGGCTATCTTACGGACCAGGAGAGGCCCGTGGCGTGGCGGTATCGCCAATCGCTGATTGACAGCCTTAACGCGGACCAGCCGTTCGATCAGTTCACCGTCGAGCAACTCGCTGGCGATCTATTGCCAAACGCGGCGCCATCCCAACGGATGGCTACCGGGTTCCTGCGCAACACGCTCAGCAATCGCGAGGGCGGCGCGGATTTGGAGGAGTACCGGGTCGAGCAAGTTGTCGATCGCGTGGCGATGGTTGGCGCGGGCTGGCTGGGAATGACGGTAGGCTGCGCGCGATGCCATGACCACAAATATGACCCGCTTGCGCAGCGCGAATTCTTCGGGCTGTACGCCATTTTCGACGCGGCCGACGAAGTCAATCTGGATGTGCCGCTCCCGGGCGAAGCTGAGCCTTTCGCGGTGGCGTACGCCAACTATCGGCGCCAGCGCGACGCCTTGATCGCGCCTCTCAAGACGGAACTCGAAGCTTTGCAGTTGCGTTGGGAGCAGCGGATCCTGGAGGCGGCAGCGGCGCCAAGCCAGGATCCGAAGTGGGACCGCCAATGGGAAGTGCTCGGACTGATCTGGGGCGGTCGGCAGGGCGAAGGGCAATTGGAAGGGTGCGAGATCGTGCGTACCCCGTGGCGCGATCGGTCCGACGACGAGCGGGACCGGATTCAAGACTACTTTCTGGCCCACGGCAGCCTGATTGATCCTGAAAAGTTCCAAGACTTGAAACTCGAAACCTTACGGAGGGACGTGACGTCGCTCCGCGGCAAGGTGCCATGGCCGACAAGGGCCCCGACAATGCGAGCGGCGCGACATCCACGGAGCGTCCATATCCATCAACGCGGCGATTTTCGCGTGCTCGGCGAGTTGGTTGGGGCGGCGGTCCCGGAGTGGCTCGCGCCGCGGCCGATGCCTAACGATAGCTCGGCCCGTCTCGCACTGGCCAAGTGGCTAGTGGCTCCCGAGCATCCTCTGACGGCGCGAGTGGTGGCGAACCGAGCTTGGCAGGAGTTCTTTGGACGCGGTCTGGTCGATCCGCCGGAGGACTTCGGCTTACGCGGGCGACATCCCAGCCATCCCGTGCTCTTGGATTGGTTGGCGGCTGAATGGCCGCGGCACGGTTGGAGCGTCAAATGGCTGCATCGCGCCATCGTCAGTTCCGCGACCTACCGGCAGTCGTCGCGGGCTCTGGATTCCTCGCTCGCGACCCGCGATCCGCGAAACGAATGGCTCGCGCGGCAGACGCCGTTGCGGCTGTCGAGCGACCAAGTGCGGGACGCGGCGCTGGCCGCCAGCGGTTTGCTGGTCCGTCGAGTTGGCGGGCCGAGCGTGTTTCCCCCGCAGCCGGCGAGCGTCGCCAAAGAGGGCTTTTCCAACGATTGGAAGCCGAGCGAAGGGGCGGGCCGCTATCGCCGCGGGCTCTACACATGGATTCAACGGCTGTCGCCCTACGCGCATAACGTCACCTTCGACGCGCCTCCGGCGAACGCCGTCTGTGTCCGCCGCGAACGCACCAACTCGCCGTTGCAAGCGTTGGCGTTGCTGAACGATCCCGTGTTTGACGAAGCGGCACGAGCGTTGGCGGAACGGATGCTCGCGAACGTGCCGGCGAACATGCCGGCGGACGTGCCCGCGGACGACGCGTTGAGCGGGTCGAGCAATCTGAAGGCAAGGATCGAGTATTTGATGCGGATCGCTGTCGCGCGTGCTCCCACGGACGCCGAGGTCCGGATTCTGGCGGACTATTGGCGATCGGCTTATGAACGCGCCTCGGCCGATTTCCAAGCCGTAAACGAGGGTGAAACGGCGGCGAAACAATCCGCCGATTCGGCCGCTTGGGTAAGCGTTTGCAGCGTGATATTGAATCTCCACGAATTTGTGACCCGGGAGTAACGACGATGCGACAGAACGGTTGTTGGTCGCGGCGGGAAGTGCTCGCGCGGTCGGCGATGGGCCTGGGAGCCGCCGCCTTGGCGGAGCTCTTGGAGGGCGGGCCGCGACATGGCGGCGGAAAGGTGTCCCGAGCGGCGGAAGCGCCAGCCAACGCAGGGTCCGCCGGGAACGCGGTGGCGAATGACGATCGGCCACGAAATGCCGCACACAGTCCGCTCTCCCCTCGGCCACCGCATTTCGCGCCGACCGCGAAGCGTGTGATCTTTCTGTTCATGTCGGGCGGACCGAGCCATTTAGATCTGTTTGATCCGAAGCCCGAGCTGAATCGGCTGCATGGCGAAGCGGTGCCGCCGTCGTTCTTGCGGACCTTGGTCGATCCGGTCATCAAGGGCAACGCCCGCTGTTTCGGTAGCCCGCGAAAGTTCACACGGCATGGCGGCTGCGGCATGGAGTTCTCCGACTTTCTGCCGACCCTCGGCGGGTGCGCTGACGACCTTTGCATGATCCGCTCGATGCATACAACGTCCAGCAATCATGACCCCGGGCAGTTGCTGCTCCAGTGCGGGACGCCGCTGTTCGGCCATCCTTCCATGGGGTCTTGGGTGACTTACGGACTCGGGAGCGAGACGCGCGAGTTGCCGTCGTTCGCCGTACTGCTCTCCAATTCGGGGGAAGGGATCGACGCCGGCACGGCGCTCTGGAGCAACGGCTTTCTCCCCTCGAACTATCGCGGCGTCACCTTCCGCGGGCAGGGCGAGCCGATTTTGCATCTGACGCCACCGCCTGGAGTGCCCCGTGTCGAGCAGCGCGCTCGGCTGGACGCCTTGCGGCGCATGAACGCGGAACATCTGGCGGCGACGGGCGACGCCGAAATCGAAGCCCGAATCGAATCGTACGAGTTGGCCTATCGCATGCAGATGTCCGCCCCGGAGCTGGTCGATCTTTCCCGCGAAACGGCCGCCACCCGGCAACGCTACGGACTGGACCACGACCAAACGCGGGCTTTCGGGACCAACTGTTTGCTTGCGCGGCGGATGGTCGAGCGGGGTGTGCGATTCGTGCAGTTGTACCATTCAACATGGGACGACCATTCGGACCTGAACGGCCATTTGGCGAAGAACACCGCCATGACCGATTTGCCGGCCGCCGGCCTCATTCGTGATCTCAAGGAACGCGGCCTTCTGGACGAGACGCTCGTGATCTGGGGCGGCGAATTCGGTCGAACGCCGATGCACGAAATCCGCCGCGGAACCACGCCGGGTAAAGAGGGCCGTGACCATCATCCCTTCGGCTTCACGATGCTGCTGGCCGGTGGCGGCATCCGAGGCGGTTACGTCCATGGCGGGACCGACGAACTGGGGTACCACGCCGTGGAAGAACGAGTTCATGTTCATGATCTGCAGGCGACGATTCTCCATTGCCTGGGGCTGGACCATACGCGGCTGACCTATCGTCATCAGGGCCGAGACTTTCGCTTGACCGACGTCGGCGGTGCGGTTGTCGGGAAAGTCCTTCGCGATGGTGGCGTTGCCAAAGGCCCGCCGTCTGCGGCATGATGCGTACGGTCTTCTGTCGCTGCAGCCACCTTCGAGGTTCCCGCGTATGTTCCCGTTGGCGTCTTTTCATTTTACGTCCCGCGGTGGTCCCGCGATCCGCGTCCGCTTCATGTCTGTTTTCGGGTCCTCACAGGCGAGCTACTCTCGGACGAGCGAAGTCGCGATCGCGCAGCCGATGCGTGGATGCTGGCGGCTGCTGGCCGTCGCGGCGATCGCGGGTTTAGCGGTGGTTTTGGGCGGGATCGCGGCTGCCTCCGAGCCGATCGGTAAGGCGGGGAAAGCGGGAACCGGAAAGACGCCCGATCCGGACACGTTCGCCGCCGTTCCAGGGCTCGCCGACGACATCGTGGTGCGGGGTGGACTGGCGCGGAGCGGTGCGAAGTTCGCCGCCGGGAAGGCCGGAGTGGTCGCCTACCTGGGCGGCTCGATCACACACAATCCGGGCTGGACGCAGATGGTCGACGCCGAGTTGCAGCGGCGGTTCCCAGCGACCCAATTCACGTTCATCCATGCGGGCATTCCCTCGATCGATTCCACGGGCCACGCCTTTCGCTTCGCCTCCGACGTGATGGAGAAGGGACTGCCGGATCTGCTGTTTGTCGAAGCGGCGGTCAATGACCTGCACAACGATCGCGCGGCGCTCGAACAGCGACGTGGAATGGAGGGCGTCATTCGCCGCGCTCTGCGTGCCAATCGGTGGATGGACATCGTCATGCTGCATTTCGCCGAACCGAGGTACACGGCCGACTACCAAGCGGGCCGAGTCCCAGAGGTGATCGCCAACCACGAAGCGATCGCCGCGCATTACGGGATTCCGTCCGTAAATCTGGCGCGGGAGACGCAGCGCCGCATCGACGCCGGCCAGTTCGATTGGGCTCGCGACTTCCGCGATCTCCATCCGTCGCCGTTCGGCCAGCGGCTGTATTTCCTTGCTGTCCGACGGCTGTTCGATCAAGCGTGGCCAGCGCCGGCCGGT
>JBIKVL010000001.1:0-22483 GCA_044356875.1 Pirellulaceae bacterium
CCCGTTGAGCGACGAGGTCGCCGAGCGACCACGGGTCGAGCCCACACCTGCGCCGAAATGGATGGAAGTCGACTTCCACGCCGCCGCCGAAGAATGGGAAACCGCCTCCCGCGTCCTTCGCGACCTATACGAGCGATAAGCGAGGGAGAGGCGTCAAATCGTTTACCGCCAAGCCGGAGGCGCAGGCTCGTGTGGCGGCGGCATTCAACACCGCGGTGCCGAGCGGCACGGAGGCCGAGCCATCGCCTGCGGCTCGGCGGTAAACGCAATACCGTTCAATTAGCGTTAGGTCACTGTTGCTCTAAAGCTTGCGTCTGCTGAAACAGGGAGGGATAAAGACACTCGGATTCACCCCAAGTTAAGGACGGTTGTACCTGTTGGCCGAAGGCCAACTTCAACGTAGCCTGGGGCAACGCCCCAGGTGGGCCAGGCAACACACCCTGGGAAAGCGCTAGTTACCGAAACACCTCCCTTTGGTTGGCTGAAGGCCAACCTAAACCCATTGTGTCGCGTCAAAAGAGGCCCATTTTGCGGCAATTCGTTGAATCTCGCCAATCCCTCCCATTGGCTTTGGTGAGGTTGGCTTTCAGCCAACCAATTGTGATGGGGGTGATGGGGCGGTCAACCGTCCTAGGGCGTTGCCCTAGGCTACGGTGAGATTGGCCTTCGGCCAAAGAATCCGCAACGATTGACCGCCCGTGAAAACGTGCTTTGGCAATGTTGACAAATGGGTTCCAACCGCCCCGCGAAACCGCGACGCAACCTTCTATCCCGAAATTGTTTACGGAACATTGAACGGTATTGGCGGTAAACGAACGTGGCACTGAACGTTTTAGCGGTGCGGCGTAAGCCGCTCGACATGCGGTTTAGCGGGCCATCAGCGATTCGATTTCGTCCGCCTCGATCGGAATGTGGGCCATCAGGTCGACGGGGCCGTTTTCGGTCACGACGATATCGTTTTCGAGCCGCACGCCAAAACCTTCCTGCGGCAAGTAAATGCCCGGCTCGACCGTCAGCACCCAGCCCGGCGCGAACGGCTCGTGCGTGAACCCGACATCATGCACGTCCAGTCCGAGCGGATGGCCCAAGCCGTGCATGAAGTACTTGCGGCACGCCGGCTCGTTCGGGTCCTGCTTCGCGATGTCCTCGACGGTGATCAGGCCGAGCCGCAGCAGTTCCTCGTTCATCATCGCCTGCGACTCGCGGGTCCAATCCCGCGTAACCTTGCCCACGGTGGCGCCCGCGATCGAGCCGCGGAGGACTCGGAGCACCGCGTCGTAAACAGCTCGCTGCCGAGGCGTGAATCGGCCGTTGATCGGAATGGTTCGAGTGAGATCGGCGTTGTAGTTCGCGTAGCTGGCCGCGACATCCAGCAGCAACACGTCGCCGTCGCGGCATGTCTGATCGTTCTCGTTGTAGTGCAGTATGCACGCATTGCCGCCCGCCGCCACGATCGGGTTGTAGGCGAACTTGCCGCGGCGCCGAATGAACTCGTGGGCGAACTCGGCCTCCACCTCGTGCTCCGCCACGCCCGGCTTGACGAACCCCAGCACGCGGCGGAAGCCAGCCTCGGTGATCTCGACGGCCTCCTTCAACAGATCGATCTCGGCGGCCGACTTCACCACTCGCAGCTGATGCAGCAGCGGAGCGAGCCGTTGGTAGCGATGCAACGGATACCGATTCTGGCACTCGCGGATGAACCGCGCGTCGCGCGTCTCGACCTCGATCGACGCCCGTTTGTGCTCGTTCGTGTTCAGAAACACTTGATCGGACTCGCACATCACCATGTGCAGGGTCGAACGCAGTTCCCCCAGCCACTTGACGGTTTTCACTCCGGAGATTTCGGTCGCCTCCGCCTTCGACAGCTTATGTCCTTCCCAAATCCGCAGCAGTTCGTTCGGTTCCAAAAGAAACAGCACTTCGCGCAGTTTCTCGTCGGAGTGGTCCGGCGCGAGCAACAGCAGCGACTCGGCCTGTTCGATCCCAGACAAATAGAACAAGTCCGAGTTGGGGTGGAGCGCCAACGAGCCATCGGCGTTCGTCGGCAGAATATCGTTGGCGTTGACGATCGCCACCGACCGGGGTGGCAACAAGCGGCGGAGGCGATCGCGGTTGGCGAGGAACAGTTGGTTCGCAATCGAGGCGTGACGCATGGGAAAGAAAAGCCTTGTTCGGGGGACGGGATCGCAGCGAAAAAATTACCAGGGAGCGTGCCTAACGTGAAGCTGGCTGGACTTTGCCGGCCACTTGCCACAAAAGCGTTCCAGGATCGCTGGATTGCCGAAGTTGCCAGAAGGCGTCGACGCGGGGCGTCCCCGTTCGACCCCCTACGCCCAGGAGGAATACATGAACAACTCTGCTGAAGCGAACGATGACGCACTGGCGAGCGAAGAGCCTTTAACCCACGAGGAATTGCGGGACTTGGCCCAGGAGTCGGAACTGGAAGCCTCTCCGGAGCAAATGCAAGCGCTCTTGGAGTTCATTCAGGATGCTGGCGGCATCGATGAGGCGAAAGCGCTGCTGGAACGTTTGAAATCGGCCGCCTGATCGAAGTCGATCAGCACTCAGGCCGAGTTCCGCTGGAGCAACTCGGCCGCTACTGGGGCGATAGCGGCCAGTTGGTCGGCGGCGACTTCGGAAAAAAGCGGCGTGATTGGGCCGGTATCGGCGACGCCGCAGGCTTGCACAGCCGCGTGCAGCACTCGGACCGGATTGATCCCGTCGCGAAGCCGTTCCAGCGGAGCGAAAATCTGGCGAATCCGCTCGGCTTCCCCATAATCGCCCGCGGTCGCGGCCCGCAGCATCCGCATCGACAGCCGTGGCGCGACACACACGCAGCCCGACGTGTAACCGGCCAAGCCGAAATCACGGAGGTGTACCAACGCCGGCTGTTCGCCCATGCCGCTGACGATCAAATCGGGTCCGATCGCCGCGATCAAGTCGCGTAGGAATGTGTCGTCGGACGGATCGCGCCGCACAATCGCGTACTTGACCCACGAAATCGCGCCATCCCGCGCGAGGCCGCGAACCGTGTCGACGTCCACCGCGCCGTCATGCTTCAAATACAACACGGCCGGTTTGCCGATCCGGTCCGCGAAGCGAGCGAACCCACGGCCGACTCCCGCCGATGTCGCGCCTTCGCGAGCGGGCAGCAACATCGCCGTGGGAAAGGCGAAATCGCGGAGTATTTCCGCTTGGTCCATCATCTGGCCGAATCCGGGGCCTACCGACGGAATGACCAGCGTATCGGCGGCCGCGCTCGTGGCCAGCATCTCGAGCAACTGGCGATACTCGCGGAGCGACACATGGCCCAGCACCGCGTTGCCGCCGTAGAGCAGCGTGGTGATCCCGCCCGCTTCCAGATGCTTGATCATCCGCGCGTTCTCGCCAGCGTGGATCGCCAACGCCGCGTCGCGGGCCAACGGCGGAACCGCAATCACAGAGGCTTTCAAGGTCGCGGTCGTAATCGGTCGGGTATCCATTCGCGGTGTTCCTGGGTGGGTCGCTTGTTGTAGCTCTGGTTGCGTCTCGGATTTTATTTCTGGCTTTGTTGCGATTTCTTGTCTGTGATTGAGTCTCGGGCCGCGGCGTTGGCTTAGTCTCGGGTTGTATCCCTAATTGCTGGCCCGCAAGACTCTATTGCCCCTGCGCGACTCGCTGTACTTGTTCGACAAGCTCGCGGACGGCGGTGGCGATCCGCGGTTCGACTTCGCCGGACCAGCGGAACGCGGGGCGGCCATATTCGTAGAGGCTCGAGCCGCCTTCATAGCCGCCTTCCTCCCAAACTCGGCGCGATGGAATATAGGCGATCATGTCGTCGGCGTACCCGCAGACCCACGTGCTGGCCCCGAATTCGCGTTTGAACCGCAACGCGTAATCGACAACCGTCTCGGCACCCATCCCGATCATCAACAGGTCGGGCCCGAGTTTCCACGCGTGCAAAGGGTATGGATAGGACGGACTGAAGGTTTCACCCGCCGCGAGCTTGGCGAGCATACGGCGGGCCCAGCGAGCGCGGATGGCGTTCGAGTCCTGCTGCAGCGCGGTCAACTCTTCGCGGCTCACGACACTGAGGTACGGCAGATCGATCAGCTTGAACGACGTTCGCAACCCTCCGCCGACCGGCCGAAGCGGCGGGCCGGCCAACACCTCCTCGACGGCCGCCGCCAACTGCGAACCATACTTTCGGCAGAGATCAACCGAGCGGCGCGGCAACGGATTTTGGTCGCCACCGCAGGTGTTGACGAACATCGCCAAGGCGCCCGGATGGTTGCGTTCCAGTTCCACTTGCGCGAAGCCCGGATAGTCGCCATTCCATGTCAAGAACGATAAAGTCGTCGGATGGCACGCGTAGCCGAACAGAATCGCGGCGAGTTGGCCGTTGGGGCGAGTGACGGTGAGCACGGGTACCGTGTGGTCGACGGGCCCTTGGAGCGGCGTGCCGGCGGCCAGCATCGCGGGCACCTCGGCCTCTTTGTTGTTTCGCCGATTGACCGCGAACGTCGCTCGGCCGGCTCCGTGCCGCAGTTCGGCTGGAGCCAATCGCCGCAGCGACTCGCCCACCATCGCCACGCAACGTTCCACCATCAGGCTCGTGTACTCGGCGACGAGTTTTTCCTGATCCTCTTCGACCGGATAGTAATCGATCAGGTCGTCGCCGAGCCTGGGTCCACAGTGGTTGTGGGAGAAGGTGAGCATGATCGCGTCGCGATCCAGTCCAAAGCGTTCTTTCACCTGCGCGAACACGCGGTCGCTCATCGAACGCGGCACGCCTTGGAAGTCGCTGGTGACAAGCACCACCCGCTTGCCGCTAGCATCCTCGAGCGCCAACGCCTTCATCCAAAGCTCGTGTAGCTTTCCGTCCGGCGGGCGTTTCGAACCGTAGCCGGCGAGCCACACGCTCTTCTCGGGCGTGATCACCGCCGACGCCAGCCCCGCCTTCCACGCGCCGGGCACAGGCGCCGGCGTCGCACTCTGGCCGCTGACCGCCGGCGCTTCCTCCGCGCGAGCGTCGCTCGGGGAGAGACGAGCAGTCCAGCCCGTGAACGAAGCGAGCGTGGCGGGTACGGCGACGCCCGCTATCGCCAGGAACTGGCGCCGAGTGGCGGTTTGAGTGGCGGTTTGTGCCGAGATGGTGCGGTCCATACGGAGGATCTCCTCGGGCCAACGGGCTGACTTAGTGGCGGACGCAGATCAAGCTGCGTTCGCTGCGTAGGAACAGGTCGCGGCCTTCCGGCGCGGGTGTCGCATCGATCGGCTCGCCCACCGCGTTGGTCGCGACGACTTCGAGTGTCGGCGCGTCCTTGATGACCGTGATCGTGCCGTTGCGATCGGTCAAATAGACATGTCCGCCCGCCGCCACCGGCGACGCGTAGGTGCTGTTCACGCCGGGGATGCGCTGGGCTTGGTAGAACGGTTTTCCGGTCCGCACGTCGAGGCAGGTGAGCACTCCGGATTTGCCTTTGTAGAAGTACAGTCGGCCTTGCGAAATCAGCGGCGACGCGATGTCGGGCGTGTCGCGATCCAAGGTCCAGGCCACGTTGCCCGTGCCCCGGAGGTCGCCGCGGCCATCTGGTCGGAACGCCCCGAGGAACGAACCGCGAAAACCGCTCATCACGAAGATCAATCCGCCATCCGCCACCGCCGACGCCGCCGGCCGCTCGGTTTGGCCATCGCATTTCCATAGCTCGGCGCCGCTCTCCAAGTCATACGAGCGCGCGAAGTTTTGGCCGTTCATGACGACCTGCCGCGTGCCGCCCGCGTTCACCACCAGCGGCGTCGCCCAGCAAGTCGGCTCCTCGCGCGCTGTTTTCCAGACAGTCTTTCCAGTCAGCTTGTCGAGCGCGTAGAGGAACGACGGTCCTTCGTGATCCCACGGCACGAGGATCAAGCTGTCGGCCAGCGTGGGCGAGCTTCCTTCGCCAAAACTGTTCCGCGTCCGCATGGGACCGAAGTCGTCGCGTTTCCAGACCAGCTTGCCCTCCAGCGTGTAACAGTAAAGTCCGCGGGAGCCAAAGTGGCTGTAAACCCGCTCGCCGTCCGTGCAGGGCGAGGCCGACGCGTAACCGTTTGTGGAATGCGTGCCCTCGTGCGGCACCGCCTCGACCGCCGTCGCCTCCCACAACAACCGGCCATCCTTGCGAGCGAAGCAGAACGTCTTGAAGGCGAGCTTCTTGGGTGTGCCATCCGCGCTGGGCACCGCCGATACGGCGAACACGCGATCCCGCCAGACGACCGGCGACCCGGAACCTCGGCCTAGCAGTTCGACCTTCCACGCGACATTCTTCGTACCGGAGAATTCCGTCGCTGGCTGAGCGTCCGCCGCCGCCGCTCCATTGCCCGTCGGACCGCGCCAGTGGGCCCAATGCTCGGCCCGCGCTGCCGAGCCACCGCCCATCGACGCAGCGGCGCAGAGCACAGCAATCGCGTTACCCAGCAGCGCGAACCGCGAGAGTGCTGATCGGCGGGACAGACGATTGGGGCGAAGTTCGAAACGCCGTCGCCGCCGGGCGACACGTAGGGAATCCATGACTGTCACTCCGCGATAGAATTCGTGGGCCGGCAAACGCTGGCGGCCGGTAAAAATCGCGGTCAATTTATGCGAAGCACTCGGGCCTAACAATCAAGCCGCCCCGAGTTCCCGGGGGAAAATTGGCGATGATCGTGACGTTGCCTTGGTACACGGACGCTGCCGAATACGAACGATTCCGCGCGACGGCCGACGACCAAGCCGATTTCTTCGACAGCTACGAGGACTGGCGCCGAGCGGCACTCGCGCACGAACTGCGGGCCGAATCCCGGGGCGTGCCGCTCGTTCGCATCCGGTTACGCTGGGAAGAGTTCGCCGCGTGGCAGCTGCGTTCCGGCCAACGAAACAACGCCGAGGGACGTTCCGACTTCGCCGATTGGCGTGCGAGCCAGATTGTTGGTCCGAGTTGTGAGCCACGCGACTCGAGCGACAAATCGTAAGCCGCCCGTTTCAAGCGGAGCGGCGTAAGCCGCCCGGTGGATAAACCGCCGCGCGTAAACGCCGCTTAAAGCCTCCGATACGAACGGCGTTCGCGGTGGGGCCAAAAACCACGGCAAGCGACTCGACCGAGCGACTCGACCGGCCAGACCAAGCCGCTCGGACAAGAAAGGCCGTCGCGGCGTCGGAAGAGAATGCCGCGACGCGACCACCGGCGCGCGAAAAATGCCACCCAACGAACCGAAGGGTGGCAAGCGAAATACGACCGGTGATCTGACAACCGAGCAGTCGTTGCGACTACCGCTTGGAGAACTGGACACCGCGGCGGGCGCCACGGAGACCGTACTTCTTGCGTTCCTTCATACGCGAATCGCGGGTCAGGAACCCATTGTCGCGAAGGTACTTGAAGTTGTCGGCGTTGAAGGCGATCAAGGCGCGGGCGATACCCATTTTGCAGGCGCCGGCTTGACCCATGGGACCGCCGCCAGTCGCCAGGATGTCGATGTCCACGGTTTCGCGATGGCCGACGCCATCGACCGTGTCGACCAGTTGCTTCCACTCGATCTCGTTGCGGAAGTAAACATTGAACGGCTGGCCGTTGACGGTGATTTGACCGGAACCGGCACGGAGGCGGACTCGCGCGACAGCCGACTTACGGCGGCCAACACCCAAGCAATCCCCGGAAATCTTGTCCTTCTTCGGCTGCATGTTAGTTCACTCCCAGTTCTTTCGCTTGCGGCTTTTGCGCTTGATGATCGTGCGTAGTGCCCGTGTAGATTTTCAGCTTGTTAAGCATCTTCCGAGCGAGCTTGTTTTTCGGCAACATGCGACGGACGGCTTCGCGGAGGATCAGTTCCGGTCGCGTATCACGGCGTTTCTCGGCCGAGACAAACCGCTGCCGAGTGTAGCCCGTAAACCAGGCGTATTCCTTCTGCTGCCACTTGCGGCCCGTGAATTTCACCTTCGCGGCGTTGAGCACAATCACGTAGTCGCCCGTGTCCAAGTGCGGCGTGTAGAGCGGCTTATGCTTGCCCATCAACACCATGGCGATGTCGCTCGCAAGCCGCCCGACGACCTTATCGGAAGCATCCACCACCCACCACTTCGCGTCGGCCGAGTTAGCCGTCGCCAATGTCGTCTTCGTGCCTGCCAAAGTACGATCCTCCCAATTCGCTCAATATCTCAGTCGCTCAATATCTCAGTCGCCAAATATCTCAGATCAACTTGATCTTCGATCAACCTGACCGTGGTTCGATCAGGCGACGCGGAATACGGTCTCTATGTTCGTCGGCAAAGTGAAACGTCGGAGTGTACCGTTGGTTGGAAACCCGTTCAAGGGTTGATTTCCGGCGCCCCGCATTTTCTCGCGGGGTTTGATTGATGTTTTTCCCGCGTACCCGTTAGACTATCGCGACCTAGGATTCCCCGGGAGGAGCATACGGGTGCTGAAAATGGGCCCAACCCGTTCCGACCTTGAGCTTTAGTCCATTCACGGCCGTTGATCAACAACTGCGAAAGGCGGGGTTCGCGATGAGGATTGCGGTACTGAAGGAAACATACCCCGGCGAGCGGCGAGTGGCGCTCGTGCCGTCGAATGTTCCTGGAATCCTGAAGGCCGGCTGCGAGGTGTTTGTCGAGTCGGGGGCGGGGGAATCCGCCGGATTCCTGGACGCCGCCTATTCCGAAAAGGGTGCCGAGGTCGTTGGCGACCGTACGGCCCTGTTCGACGCCGATCTGCTACTGCAAGTGCGTTCGTTAGGGGCCAATCCGGTCGCCGGCGCCGAGCACGACCTGCCCCACCTGCGGTCTGGCCAATACGTGATCGGTATGGCCGATCCGCTCGGCAACCCCACCGACGCCCAGCGGTTCGCCGCGACCGGCGCCACGTTGTTCGCCATGGAGCTCATCCCCCGAATCACGCGGGCTCAGAGCATGGACATCCTGTCTTCCCAGGCGACAATCGCGGGGTATCGCGCGGTGCTACGAGCGGCAATCGAATTGCCGAAAATCTTCCCGCTGATGATGACCGCCGCCGGCACGCTCGCCGCCGCGCGGGTGTTCGTGCTTGGGGCAGGCGTGGCCGGCCTGCAGGCGATCGCCAGTTCCCGCAAACTGGGCGGGCTCGTGTCGGCCTACGATGTGCGGCCGGCCTGCCGCGAACAGGTCGAATCCTTGGGGGCGAAATTCGTCGAAGTGCCGCTCGAAGCGAAAGGCGCCGAGGACAAGGGCGGTTACGCGACGGCGATGGACGAGGATTTTTATCGCCGCCAGCGGGCGGTGATGGCGGACGTTGCGCGGCAGTGCGATGTCGTGATCGCCACGGCCGCGATCCCAGGCAAGCGGTCGCCACTGCTGCTGACCGCCGAGGCGGTCGCTGGCATGGCCCCCGGATCGGTCGTCGTCGATCTGGCGGCCGAGCGGGGCGGAAACTGCGAGTTGACTCGGGCGGACGAGCGGGTGGTCGCCCACGGCGTGACGATCCTCGGCCCCACCAACCTGCCGGCCGAGGCGCCGTTCCACGCGAGCCAGATGTTTTCGAACAACGTCACCAAGTTCCTCTTGAATATGCTCAAGAAGGGACAAATCGAAATCAATCTCGGCGACGAGATCATTCGCGATACCCTGGTGACTCAGGGAGGCGCAGTCGTCCACGAGCGTGTCAAGACACTGCTGGGCTAGCGACTTGGTTCGGCGAATTAGTTGGGCGACGAGATTTCAAGGCTTTTGGAAGGTTCCCATGACACGGCCGGTTTCCGCAATGTCCACGCTTCGCAAAGCCGCGGCGCCGCTATTGATTGTGGCGGGATGGCTGGTGTTGGCGGCCGTCGTGGCCGCTCATCCGGGCCATGACGCGCCCGATGGGGACAAGGGCCGGACGGGCTCCGCCACGCCAGGCAAGGTCGCCGAGATGAGCGACGCGGAAAAGAGCGGCGCGGATACGGGGGGCGCGGCACGGGGCGAGGCGGGGGGCAAGCCGTCGCGGGCGGCGGTGTTGGTCGGCAGCGTGACGGTGTTTGTCCTAGCGGTGTTTGTCGGGTTCGAGATCATCAACAAGGTTCCGCCGACGCTCCATACGCCGCTGATGTCGGGGTCAAACGCGATCAGCGGCATCACGGTGGTCGGGGCGATTTTGGCGAGCGGCAGTGGCCGCTGGGACGCGGCCGCGCTCATGGGGTGCGTGGCGGTGGCGCTGGCGAACATCAACGTGGTTGGCGGCTTCGTGGTGACGCACCGGATGCTGCTCATGTTCAAGAAACGATAAGGGGTCGACTGTGATCTTGGAATCGCTCCTTCCCCTGGCCTATTTGGTTTCGGCGGTGTGTTTCATCGTCGGCCTGAAGATGATGTCCAGCCCTCGAACGGCTGTCCGGGGCAACCTGATCGGCGCCTTGGGCATGGCGTTGTCGATTGGCGCCGCCTGCTTGGACCGCGGCGTGGCGTCCCATACGTTGATCGTCGGCGGTTTGGCGGCTGGGGCGGTGATCGGCTGGATTCTCGCGGTTCGCGTCCAGATGACGGGAATGCCGCAACTGGTCGCGTTGCTCAACGGGTTAGGCGGCGCCGCGTCGACGCTCGTGGCTTGGTCGGATCTGCTACGCGGTTCCGACCATCCGGTCGACACGCTGATCGCGGTCGGCGCCACGGGACTGATCGGCACCGTCACGTTTTGGGGCAGCTTGGTCGCCTACGCGAAGCTGGAAGAGCTGAAAGGGTTTCGCGAGCCGGTGAGCCTGCCGGGCCAGCAGGCGATCAACGCGCTGTTGGTCGTGGCGTGTTGCGGGCTGACTTGGGTGCTGGCGACCACGCATGAGACATCGACGCAGATTTCGTGTTACGTCGGCATCGTGGCGCTCTCGACGGTGCTGGGCGTTTTTCTTGTGAATCCGATTGGCGGCGCGGACATGCCGGTCGTGATCTCGTTGATGAATTCGTACTCGGGGTTGGCAGGGGCCGCGACCGGATTCGTGATCGACAACAACGGACTGATCATCTCGGGGTCGCTCGTCGGCGCCTCCGGGGTGATCTTGACGCGGATCATGTGCAAGGCGATGAACCGCTCGCTGTTCAATGTGCTGTTCGGGGTCATGGGCGGCGGCAATACGGGCGGTCCGACGGACGCGATCTACGCGACGGTGCGGAGTACCTCGGCGGAGGATGTGGCTTCGATCCTGGACGGGGCGCAGCGCGTGGTTGTGGTGCCGGGGTATGGCATGGCGGTCGCCCAAGCGCAGCACGCCGTACGCGATTTGGCCAAGCTGTTGGAAGCCAAGGGAAAGACGGTCGAGTACGCCATTCATCCGGTCGCGGGCCGCATGCCTGGCCACATGAACGTCTTGTTGGCCGAGGCGGACATCGCCTACGACAAGCTCAAGGAGATGGACGAAATCAACCCGACGCTCGAGACGGTCGACGTGGCGATCGTGCTCGGCGCGAACGACGTCGTCAATCCGCTCGCCAAAACCGATCCCAACAGCCCGATCGCCGGCATGCCGATCATCGAAGTCGACAAGTGCCGCACCGTGGTCGTGATCAAACGCAGCCTCAGTCCGGGGTTCGCGAAAATCCCTAATCCGCTATTCGCCGCCCCGAACGCTTTGCTACTGTACGCCGACGCCCAGAAGGCGCTTCTGGATATCGTGAAAGCGTTCAAGGAACTCGGCTAGACGTTCGAGCACGGTTCGACGAGCACGGTTCGACGAGTATGGTTCGACGAGCACGGTTCGACGAGCACGGTTCGACGAGCACGGTTCGACAAGCGCGCGACGACAGTCACGCGTCGACAAGGATGCCGGCACGACCGTGCGGCTCCGGGGGGAGGCAAAAGCGACATGACGGACAGCATGGGGCCGCACTGCGCGGCGGTGGGGACCGACCCGCGTGAGCGTTTCGCGGCGGAACTGCTCGATCGGCTCTGGCAGCGTTACCGCGAACGGGTCGGCCATGTGCGGGCTTACGAGCGGCTGATCGCCGAGTCGGGCGGGTCGTTCACGAACGACCATATCGCGCTCCGCACAATCGCCCACCAAATCCCCTTCACGGGCATCGCGACGCTTGGGCGGGTTTTCGAGGCGCTCGGCTGGCGGTCCGCCGGCGTCTATCAGTTCCCGGACAAGGCGCTCAACGCGCAGCACTTCGAGCATCCCAACGCGGCGTTCCCCAAGATCTTTATCAGCGAACTGCAAACATGGACGCTATCCGCGGAGCTTCGCGAACTGCTCGGGCGGTCGCTGCGGACGCACCGCCTGCCGGTTTCCGACGAGACGTTGGCGCTGGTGGCCAGTCTTGGTGCGAAGGTCGATGGAAACGCGAACGGCATCGGTGACCGTCGTCGCGTGGCGCTGCTCGATCGGCTCGTGAAGGAATTCCATGAGTTGCCGTGGAATCTACCCGAGCGTACGGACGTCGAGCGGGCGAATCGGGAGAGCCAGTACGCGGCCTGGGTGCTGCTACATGGCTACAACGTGAACCACTTCACCGCGCTGATCAACAGCCAGGGCGTGCCGGCGTTGTCGAACATCGAGTCGACGGCGGCGGCGCTCGCGGCGGCGGGCGTGCCGATGAAGGCGGAAATCGAAGGAGCCGCCGGTTCGAAGCTGCGGCAAACGGCGACCGCCGCCGCCGTCGTCCAAGTACCGGTGGCGGTGAATGGCATGCGGTCGGAGATGGCGTGGAGCTACGCGTACTTCGAGCTTGCCGAGCGGGGCGAAGTGGTCGATCCCGATTCCGGAGCGCGGCGCCGTTTCGAAGGCTTCCTTGGGTCGCAGGCGACGCAGTTGTTCGACATGACCCGGATCATTGCGTGAGGCGATTGCGGCCGCGGCCGCCGACAAGGACGTCGACGCCAAAGCCGCCGATCAGCCAATCGTCGCCGTCGCCGCCGTCGAGCAGGTCGTCGCCGCCGCCGCCGACGATGTAGTCTTTTCCCAGGCCACCGAAGATCGTGTCCCCCGCTCCGCCGCCTGTGATGAAGTCATCCCCGCTGCCGCCGAAGATCGTCGCGGATACGAGAATCGCGTCGCCGAGCGCGACGCGGTCGTTGCCGCCACGGGCGTCGACAACCAGCGTGGTGAAGTTGGCGAGCGGGAACGCGCCGAGGATGTTGCCTTGGTTGCGCACGACAACTTGGCCGTCGCTGGCGGAGAACGCCAGGTTGTCGGCGCGGTCGGTGCCAATGACCACCAGTTGGCCGTCAACGACGCCGGCGGCGGCATCCCAGGCTTGCGGTCGGAACAGCGAGCCAAAGACGTAATTGCCGATTCGCCGTCCGGCCGCCAAGCCATCCGCGTTATCGAACCGCCAGTGAATGCCGCCGTAGAGGCGGCTGTCGGCGGATTCCTGAGCGGCCTGGGAGAAGGTCGCGTAGGACCGCGGCGGAAGATTCGGGTACTCCGACGGGAGCGTGAAGCGTTGGCTGTCCGAGCCGAAAAACGCCCGGAACACCGCGGCGGCGGCGCCGCTGAATGACGCGTGCCCGGAGACGTAGGCTGGAAACGGCGGGGTGGCGATGAGCGGCGTCCAGTTCGCGTCGGCGGACGTGTTGGAATTGCCGTCGGTATCGGCGGCGCGGATGGCGGTCACGGGCCGCCACAGATCGCTGGCGTATTTGGCGTTCCAGGCCATGATCGCCGCGTCGGCCATCGCCACATTCGTCGCGGCGAACAAGCGCGCGGTTTCGGAAACGGTCAGTCGCCTCGCGGTGGCGACGATCGCGGCGAGCCGATTGAGATGTCCGGGCGGCGTAGCGGTGCCGGCCCCGTTGTTCCAAAACTGCGCGATGGCGGTTTGGTCGGCGGTCCGCGTCGCGCTGTTCGCGGCGCCGATCGTCTTGACCTCATTGAACGCGGTAGCGTATTCCTGGCTGGATAGCGAGGGCACTTTATTGGGCGTGAACTGCGATGGACTGGCCATGGCGAAGGGCCGCAGATTGGCCCACTGCGGGAGCAACGCGGCGGCGAATCCCGCCGGCGTTGGCTGCCAACGACCCGGTTCAGACGTTGGCTGGTAGGCGGTTAGAGTGTTCCAGCCGTCGTCCGCGCGGGCGGCCAAGATGGCATCGGCGGCTTGGATTCCCAAGGCCACGCCGGCCGTTTCCGCCGGACCGTCGGGAACCGCCGACAAGCCCGCCGCGAGCAACGCGTCGAAGGCGGCCGTTTGCGACGGAAACAACGCCGACAGCGCTCGATGCGCGGCGCTGGCCGCCGCCGCCTCGCGGCTGGTGGTGGGAGCCGCCAGCATCCGGGACTGATACGGGGCGTTGGTGCGGTCGATCGCGTTTACGGCGTCGTACACGGCGATGTGCGCGATCGCGAGGTTTCGGGAAACGACGGGAGGCGGAGTGCGTTCGGCGCGAATCGCGGCGATAGCGGCCTCGTTCCAATCGAGCACCACGTTCGCCGCCATCAAGTCACGGGCCTCCAGCCGTTCCCATGCGGCGCCGATTCGGCGCGAATTGCGCGTGGCCATCGCCCTTCCCTCCGTAGCTGTTGTCCTACCGCGACAGGCTTCATGCCGGTCGCTTGGCAAATGAATCGGAAGATGCGGACGAAAAAAACAGGGTTGCGATCCTGGAACAGCTCAAATCACCCGACGCGGCCGCGAACGCGCCTAAGGCACCGATTGTGCGGCTGGAAGAGCGGATGTCACGAATCAGACGATCCCGGCCCCTGTAGTTTGAACATGACCATCGCCAGGGGAGGTAACGTGATCGTGAGCGACCAGGGCCGGCCCTGCGCCGGGACCGCTACGGCTGGCACCGCCGTCGCGTTCCCCACGTTGCCGCCGCCGTAATAAGTCGAGTCGCTATTGAAGAGTTCGCGGTAGAGTCCCGGCCGCGGGACGCCGACGCGGAACGACGGCCGCACGACCGGCGTGAAGTTGGCGACCATCACCAGGAATTCGTCGGGGGCTGCGCCCCGACGAATAAAGCTGAGCGTGCTTTCCGCGCGATTCTCGCAATCGATCCACTCGAAGCCCGCCGGCTCGTGATCCAGTTCATGGAGCGCCGGTTCACGGCTTCCAAGCGCGTTCAGGTCGGCCACCATGCGCTGCAAGCCGCGATGGCTGTCCCACTGCAGCAAGTCCCACTGCAGGTCGGCGTCGCTGCTCCATTCGTTCCATTGGCCGAGTTCCCCGCCCATGAACAGCAGTTTTTTTCCCGGATGGGTCCACATGTGGGCGAACAGCAACCGCAGGTTGGCGAATTTCTGCCAGAGATCGCCAGGCATTTGTCCCAGCAGGCTGCGTTTGCCGTGAACCACTTCGTCATGCGAGAGCGGCAGGACGAAGTTTTCGCTGTAGGCGTACATCAAGCCGAACGTCAGCTGGTTTTGATGATGGCGGCGATGGATCGGGTCCAAACGCATGTAACGCAGCGTGTCGTTCATCCAGCCCATGTTCCATTTGAAGCTGAAGCCGAGTCCCCCGCGATCGACCGGATGGGACACGCCGGGCCAAGCCGTCGATTCCTCGGCGATCGTCAGCACGCCGGGAAACCGCGAGTGGGCCTCGCGGTTGAACTCGCGAAGCATCGCGATCGCGTCGAGATTCTCCCGCCCGCCGTGCTCGTTCGGCAGCCATTCGCCTTCTTTGCGGCTGTAATCCAGGTAGAGCATCGACGCGACGGCGTCGACCCGCAGGCCGTCGATGTGGTACTTGTCGAACCAGAACAAAGCGTTGGAGACAAGGAAATTCCGCACCTCGTTGCGGCCGTAGTTGAAGATCAGCGTTCCCCAATCGGGATGTTCGCCGCGACGCGGATCGTCGTGTTCGTACAGCGCCGTGCCATCGAACCGCCGGAGCCCATGGCCATCCTTGGGAAAATGCGCCGGCACCCAATCGAGGATCACGCCGATGCCATGGCGATGGCAGTAATCGACGAAATACATGAAGTCCTCGGGCGAGCCGTAGCGGCTGGTGGCGGCGAAGTAGCCGACCGTTTGATAACCCCAACTGCCCGAATACGGGTGTTCGCTGACCGGCAACAGTTCGACATGGGTGAAGCCGAGCCGACGGCAGTAGTCAACCAGCCGATGGGCCAGTTCGCGGTAGTTCAGCCAACCGTGAAGCCGATCGGTTTGGCGGCGCCAGCTCCCGAGATGGACTTCGTAGATCGACAACGGCTGTTTCCGCGGGTCGCGGTCCCGACGTCGTTCGAGCCATTCGCGATCGTTCCAGGCGAACTGTCCCAAGTTGGCGACGATCGAGGCCGTGCGTGGCGGAAGTTCGGCGGCGAAGCCATAGGGATCGCATTTGTCGACGACATCGCCGGCGGCGGTGCGCACGCGGAACTTGTATTTTTCGCCCGCCTCGAGCCCGGGGATGAACAGCTCCCAGATGCCGGATGGCGTCCGTTGCTGCAGGAGGTGGCAGCGGCCATCCCAGCGATTGAAGTCGCCCACGACGGCGACGCTGGCGGCGTTGGGAGCCCAGACGGCGAAATTCACGCCGGCTACGCCCTGGCATTCGCGGAGCTGCGCTCCGAGCCGGTTGTAGGATTCCCAATGCCGGCCTTCGCCCAACAAGTGGGCGTCGAGATCGCTGAGCGATCCGGGAAAGGCGTATGGATCGTGTTGCAAGCTCGACTCGCTCGGGTCGTCCGCCACCCGCAACAAGTAGCCGGCTCCGGTGGCGCTTTCCAACCAGGGACAGACCGCTTCGAAGAGTCCGGCGGGGTGAATGCGGCGCATCGGGCGGCTTGCCTGGTCCCGGGGATCGACCAGCCAAGCTTGGCGCGATTGCGGCAAGAAAGCGCGGACCGACCAAACCATCTCGCCATCCATCCGGACGCGTTGCGGTCCGAGCAGCTCGAACGGCCGCGCATGGCGGCCCTCCAACAACGCGGAGATATTTTCCAAATCGATCGCCGTGCGCATCGTGCGGGGCTCCCAGGGGAAACGGTCGTTCCGCCGACGACCCGGTCCGTCACCTAGGGAAGTATTAACGAAACGGCCGTCGATCCGCCAGCCAGCCGGATTTGATCTGGACGCATTGGGACGCTTCTGGCAAATTTTGCCGATAGGTCGGTAACTTTTTCCCGAATGAGCGTGGCGGCGTGCGCGGCGGCGAGCGTGGCGGCAAGCGGCCAGTTGCTCGGTTTGCGAAGAAGACCGGCTTTTTCGCCGATTTGGCTCAAGTTCGGCGATGGGCAAGTTACTTGTGGCGCGCGATTCGCAGTTGGCTTCGAGCGTTGATGGCGGTTTCGGATGACGGCAACGGCCGACAGGATGTCGGCGCGGGAGATCTTGGGATGGAAGCCAGCACGCAGGCGGGAATTTTTTGGCTGATCGTGGCGGTGGTGGTTCTCGGAGCGGTCAGCACCGTGGTGGCCCGCGGCTGCTTGACATCTTCCTCGAGATGCCTCGGGCGATTGTTCTTCTTCTTGTGCCTTCTCTTGGCCGGCGGCGGCACGGTGCTCGCGATGTTGGCCGGCAGTCCGCTGTGGGTGGCGGGCGGCGCGGTGCTCGCGTTGATGTCGATCGGCGCGACCTGGGAGCCGAACCGGGGCCGCGAGGCGGCCGCCTGGTAGGCTTTTGCGCGTCAAATTCCCCCACGCTTTTCTCTTCCACGCGTTAATCTGTAACGCGCCGTTACGTCCTCGCGCGGCGCGACCGCGACGGTTGGCAAAATCGAAAAAAACCTGCCACGCGTTACGAACGTCAACCGAAATTTACTTGCGGGCAGACGGTCGGATCGACAAGTCGCGCCGGGTCATATCGTGAAACACGGGCGGTGGCGAGAGCCCTTGCCGCCACCGCTTCGCGAATGACGCCTCGCTTCGTGGTCCGGCTTTGCAGGAGTTTCCCGCCGAGGAGTTTTTGTCTCCGGCTTGGAAGGCTGCCCGCTCGCTCCTGCTTCCCCCGTGGCATTACCGCGCCCTTCCGCCCGTTCCCGCTGGCTGAAGGACGTGATCGCCATCGGCGGATGGATCCGGTTGGTTCGAGGAAGTGCGAATATCTCAGGAGGGGACCCATGCGGAAATTTTTTGTGAGCCTCGCGATCGGACTCGCGACGGTCGCGCCCTCGTGGGCGCAGGCCGACGACGAGCAGATCGCGCAGGAAATCATTGACAAACTGCAGACGAAAAAAGACGCGGGCGAGTTGAAGGGATTCAACATCGACCTCGAAGTCGATAGCGGCACGGTGTGGCTGTCCGGTTCGGTCGCCACGCCCGAGCAGCAGAAGATCGCCATCGATATCGCTCGCCGAGTGTCCGGCGTCGAAAAGGTGGTGAATCGGTTGAAAGTGCAAGGCGCTGGCTCGAACGCCGCGAGCGGAACGCCGGTGGCCGCCACCGCCGACTCGCCTGTCGCGAACGCCGACAAAGCGACGCCTTCGGCCCCAACGCCCGCCGCCAAACAGGCGCCGCGACCGTCGCTACTGGGCAACATGTTCGCCAAGCCGGTGCAACCCGCCGCGAACGCGCCTAGCGTCGAGACACGCGTCGAGACACCCATTGACCCCGTGGCCGTCGACGTCAAAACCGACGACCAACTGGTGCAGGACATCCTCGCCCGCTTGAAAGTCCTCAAGCAATCCGGCCAGCTCAAGGGCTTCCGGATGGACGTCCAGGCGGAAGATGGCCAAGTGTGGCTGTCGGGCGACGTCAGCAATCCGACCCAGCAAAAACTGGTGATCGAGACCGTACGCCGCGTGCCGGGCGTGAAACAAGTGGTCAACGATCTCAAGATTCGCACCGCCTCCCTTCCCGCCTCGATGGCTGGCACGGGTGTCACTATGGTGAGCGGCACCGCCCCGGTCGGCGGCGAGCCGACGCTGGTCCCGCGGTCGATGGCGAATCAGCCGGCGGAACCGGCGGCGATCGGAACGTCGGTCGCTCGCGGTCCGGTTCCCAGCCCGCTGCCGGCCGTCCCCGGTTACTCGGCGGTGCCATTGCGAGTTGGTCCGGCCCCGCAACCTGTGGTGGTCGCTCCGGCTGGGATGGCTGGTCGCGTTCCCAACCGACCGTTGGCCTTCGCGCCGTCGGCGGGCGCCCGCCCCTCGATGATCGCGCAGACTCAGGGTGCTGGTCCGATCGCTGGTCCGGAGACGCCGATGCCGATGCATGCTCCTGGTCCGGGCGTCGGCATCGCGCCGGCCCGCTACGACCATCCGAACATGCCGGGATACGCTTGGCCGAGCTACGCCTCGCATCCCAACTACGCGGCCGTGACCTACCCCAAGCAGTACTCGCCGTCGGCTTGGCCGTACATCGGACCGTTCTACCCGTATCCGCAAGTGCCGCTCGGCTGGCGTAAAGTCACGCTGAAGTGGGACGACGGTTGGTGGAACCTGGACTTCAAGAGCAAGTAACGCACATCCTCGGCGTTCCTCGACGCCAACCGTGTGGCCTCCGCCGGACTTTCGTCCGGCGGAGGTTTTTTTATGCGCGTCCGATAGGGGGTGTCCCTCGAGCGGCACGCGACGCAACGTCCTTGCAACGACCGCCTACAGACGCGTTCCGACGCTACTTGCCGAACGTGACGCCCGGCCAATCATCCGAGCGGAACGGCGTGAGCGGCAGGCCGTTCACACTGTACATGTTGCACACGGGATTGTCGGCCCAGGCATAGCGTACGGCGACCGGCGCGCCCACCTTGTCGCTCCACACCTCGATCCGGCCATCCGGCAACACCTTCGCCGACGCCCAGACGAATTTGCGATCCTCGCCCGCGATCGCGAAGCCCCGAGGTTCGGCCACATCGAACGGCCGCCAGCCTCCGCCAACATGGTCGAAGGTCAGCGTCATCTTGCCGCCGCTCGTTTCCGTCGACTTGAATCGCGGACTCTGGAACGGAATGTTCACGCCGTAGTCTTTGGCGAGCGCCCAGCGGGCGAGTCGGCGGCCAACGTCGACTTTGTTCTTCGGATGGATATCCTTGCCCTCGCCGATGTCGATGATCACCGCCTCGCCGGTGTTCGGCAACCGCGACATCGTCATGGTTTGCGCCTCGCGCAGTTCCGCCCAGTCGCTCTCCGCCGGTTCCGGCCGTTCAGCCCGGAAATCGGCCAGCTGCACCCAGTAGAACGGGAAGTCGCCCTGGCCCCATTCCTTCCGCCAGCTATCGATCATCAGCGGGAACAGGTCGCGGTATTGATACGCGCGGCTGGCGTTCGATTCGCCCTGGTACCAAATCGCTCCGCGGATGCCGTAGCCGAGGTGCGACTTGAGCACGCCGTTGTAGATGTTCGCGGGCCGGGCATTGCCCGACATTGGGCCACGCAAGCCATTGAGCTGCTTCTTTTCGTCCTCCGTCAACTCGGCCTTCTTGGACAACGCCTCGAACTGGGCCTCGCGCTGCGCCCAGCCTTCCATCAACGTTTTATATTTCGCGTCCGAGGCCAGCAGGTCGCGGCGAACCCACGCCTCGCAGGCCGAACCGCCCCAGGCGTTGTTGATCAGGCCGACGGGCACGTCGAGCGTTTGATGCAATTGCCGGCCGAAAAAGTAGCCGACCGCCGAGAAGTTGCCCACGGTTTCCGGCGCGCAGACCTGCCACTTGCCCTGGAAGTTCCACTGCGGTTCCTGCGTGCCCACTTGCGGCACGTTCACCATGCGGATTTTCGGGAACCGCGCGGCCGCGCGTTCCAAGTCCGGATCGTTCGAAGCGTTGACCGACCACTGCATATTGGACTGGCCCGAGCAGATCCAGACTTCGCCCACGAGCACGTCGGCGAACTTCACCAAGTTCTTGCCTTGCACGGACAACTCGTGCGGCCCGCCCACCGGCAACGCGTCCAACATCACGTGCCACTTGCCGTCGTCGCCGGCCTTCGTGGCGTGCGTTTGACCGCCGATGGAAACCGTGACCGCCTCGCCAGCGTCCGCCACGCCCCAGACTTTGTTCTTTTGTCCCTGCTGCAGCACCATGTGATCGCCGAAGATGTTCGGCAACTTCACATCGGCCCGTGCCGCCGCTCCGGGAATCGCCACCAGCGCCGTCGCCGCGGCAGCCGCCGCCAGCAACGCTCGCCATCGCCTCCAACCAAACCCAAGCACCGCCATCGCCAGTCTCTCCGAGTTCTCAGGAATCGATGCCGGGCGGCCATGCGTTCGGCGAACGCCGTAAGGCCCCGGCAAGGGCGGAGATTATAGATCGGGACTTTGGTTCGGCGGAAAGCGATCGAGCAGCTCCGCGTACTGTTCGGGGCGATTGACGTTCGTCAGCGATTCGAGCCGCGGATCGACCACTCGCAACCGTTCCACCGGAATCGCCCGCGTCTCCAACCGCTCGCACAACGCGGACAGACGGGATTCGCCCTCGGCGAGCAGCGTTTCGATCCGAGCCAGCACATCCCGGCGATAGACGGCCGCCAACGGATGGAAATACGCTCCGTCGACCGGGACGGCGGCTTGGTGACCGCCGAGTTCTCCCGTCAGAAACCGGATCAGCTCGGGACGCAGCAGCGGCGTGTCGCAGCCGGTGGCGAAGACCGCCTCGACGTCCGTGCCGGCCAACGCCGCGAAACCCGCTCGCAGCCCTTCCAGCGGGCCCGCGTTTTCACGCTGATCGCGGACGATCCGCGTGCCGTCGGGAAGTGCCGGCAAGTCTTGGTTGGCGGCGGCCACCACCACGACCGGGCTGGCCGCTTCGCCGACCAGCCGGACCATTCGCCGCAACAGCGTTTCCGCCTGGAATGGCAACCATGCTTTGGGGCGTCCCATGCGGCGGCTCTCGCCTCCGCAGAGGACGACGCCCGCGACGCGGATCATGCGAACGTCAGTTGAGCGGTGCGGAGCCGCGATTCGGCTTCGGCCATCAACGCGTCCTCGGCCTGCTCGTCCGCCGCTTCGTAGGTGACGGAAAACCGCAGGAATGAACCCGCGTCGTCCCACGGTACCGTCACGATCGAGTGCTGCGTGATGAGGTATTGGCTGGCGGCTTCGGCCGAATCGAACGTCAGTCCGCCAACGGCCGTCTTCGGCGCGGCGGCGTACAGGAAATAGGTGCCGCCAGGCATTTTCGCCTGGAAGCCGCAGCGATTGAGCATCGCGACGAGCTTCTCGAGCCGCCGTTTGTATTTCGAGCGGGTTTGTCCGGGAATCGCGGCATCGTCGAGCGCCGCGGCGGCCGACTTTTGGATCGCCATGAACTGGCCCGAATCGCAGTTGTCCTTAACGTCGGCGAACGCCTGCACCAGCCGCTCGTGGCCGCACACCCAGCCAATCCGCCAGCCGATCATGTCGAAGCCCTTCGACAGCGAATGGACCTCGACGCCAACGTCCCTGGCTCCAGGCACGGCGAGGAAACTGGTCGGTTCGGTTTCATAGGTCAACAGCGAGTGGGCCGCGTCCTGCACCACGACAACGCGGTTGGCCTTCGCCCACGCGACCACATGCTCGTAGAACGAACGCGGCGCGACTTTGCCCGTGGGGCTGTTGGGATAGTTGAGCACCAACAGTTTCACGCGTGCCAGGACATCGGCGGGAATCGACGCCAGATCCGGCAGAAAGTCGTTTTTAGCCAACAGTGGCAGGCGGTACACGGTGCCGCCGTAGTACCGCGTGTGCGTGCCGGC
>JBIKVL010000210.1:0-6799 GCA_044356875.1 Pirellulaceae bacterium
GGTCGACCTCTTCCTGCCGAGCGGCTCCGTCGTTGCGCAGGGCGCGAAGTTGGCTGAAGCGGTGTTCGCGCAAACGCAGTTCAGCGAGGGACGCTTCGAGACGTCCTTGGGCCTGCGAGTTTTGTTCCGCAATCGCCAGTTGGGCGAAGAGGACGGTGCTGTTGAGCCGCGCGAGGATCTGGCCTTGCTTCACCACATCGCCCTCGCGGACCAGAATCTCCTGGATGGTGCCGACTTCCTCGGCCGCCACGTTGATCGTTCGGTAAGGCTCGATGATGTTCAGTTCCGAGGGCGGTTCATCGAGAGCGTCAGTGCGGCGCGCGGACGCCCGCGGCGGGCCCGAGGTTGTGCTGGATACGCCGGTGGGTGGAACGCTGCCGGCAGGAGCCACGAAGCCAGCGGCGGGGCGGGTCGTGGATCGCGTCGGCGAGCCGCCCGCGGCGGTCGGAGTGCGGCGGGGTTCGCTTCGCGCTCCTACGCTGGGAGCGGTCGCATTGCCGCCGCTTGGCCGCTGGCTACCACGCGTCGATTCGACAGTGTCCGCGTTGCCGCTGGGGAAGGAGCGGGGAGCGGGCGACGGCGGGACGATGTCGCCGCCGCTTGGTGGCGACGGAACCTCTTCCTCGGATTCGGGTTCGGGCTCGGATTCGCTGGGGAGGCCCTGGGAGGCGCCGCCGGTAAAAGCCAATCGCGCGGGGGATGGCTCGCGAGTCCCGGACGCCTGCGAGGCGGCATTGGGCAGTCCCGCATTCCATATGAAAAATGCAGCTCCCGCAAAGCCGGCGAGGCACAATACGCTGGTGAAGAGTCGGGGACCGGTCATGGGCCTTGATCTACCTTGGGAGTGAGCGAACAGCCGACCGCGGGGACACAGCGGCGGCGAGGGCATGCTCCAACGTTGTCCATGGAAAGAGTAGCTCGCGAAATGCGGGTCGTCGAATAATTCCGCGCTGACCTCCCCTGGATCGCATCGTTAAGCCAAGTCCCGCAGGATTTCTTCCCGCCAATCATCCTGGCGGAAGAGCTCCTCGCGTTGCCGTCGACGCGCGCCGTCGATTTTGCGTTGAAGCGCGTCGAGCCGGTGGATAAAGCGACGGGCGGCGGTGCCCGTCCATTCGCCGTGGCTGTTCACGGGGATCTTGGCGATTTCGCGGGCCAGGGTCCGGTCATGGCGAACCAGCAGCGAATCGGTCGCGGCGAGGAAGCGCTGCGCCGATCCGGGATCGCCTTGGCGAGCGGCCCGGCCGATGAGTTGGCGATCGACTCGGGCCGACTCCTGTAACTCGGCCACGATGACATGCAGTCCGCCGGCTTGAAGCGCGGCTGGATCCAGTTTGATGTCGGTGCCGCGTCCCGCCATATTGGTGGCGACGGTGATCGCGCCGGCGCGTCCCGCCTGGGCGATCACGGCCGCTTCTTCCTCGTCCTGCCTGCCGTTGAGTAGCCGAACGGCTAGCCCGCTGCGGGCAAGTTGCGCGGCGAGCCGCTCGCTGGCTTCAATCGTCGCCGCTCCAACGAGGACCGGTCGGCCGGTTTGATGCAGCCGAACCGTGTCTTCCACAATCGCCTGCTCCTTGGATTCTTGCGAATGGAAGACACGCGCGGGCTGGATTTTTCCGAGCGGTGGACGATGGGTGGGAATCACTGCGGTTTCGAGCTTGTAGATGGCCGCCAACTCGTCCTCGGCTTCCCGAGCGGTACCGGTCATGCCGCAAAGATGGCCATAGAGACCGAGGTACCGCTGCCGTGTGATTCGGGCCAGAGACCGGGTTTCGGCGGTGATGGGAATATCCTCTTTCGCTTGCAATGCCTGATGGAGGCCATCTTGCCACGTGCGATCGGTGAAGATCCGACCCGTGCCGCCATCGACAATTCGCAATTCCGCGTCGACGACGACGTAGTGCACATCGCGGCGAAAGAGGTGTTCCGCCGCCAAGGCCTGTTCGATGTAACGCGTCCAAGGACGCTCGAGACGGGCATTCGCGGGCGGTCCTAACGTTGCTAGCCGACGTTCCCCTTCGCTAGTGAGGGCCGCGAAACCGGCCGCCTTGTCCACCACAAAATCCCGGCTCAACACGAGTTGTGTTGCCACCGCGAGCGCGGCGCGAAACGTCGCCGCGTTGGGCGCGGGGCCAGCGTTGGCGGCGGCGAGAATCAACGGCGTTGTCGCTTCGTCGATCATCACGCTGTCCGCCTCGTCGACGATCGCCGCCGCGTGGCCCCGCTGCAGACGCCCCTCCGTCGACGGGAACTGGCCGGGTATGGTGGCATGTCCACGGCGTCGTTGCCGCAAAGAATCGCCGAGCGACCGACCGTGCGCTTCCTGGTGGGAAGTTTGATCGCGTAAGTAATCAAAGCCGTATTCGTAGCCCGGGCCGAAGGTAACGTCGCACGCGTAAGCGGCCCGTTTCTCGCTCGGCGTGGCCTGGGCACGCAACAGGCCAGCGGTAAGCCCCAATCGCGCGAGCACGGGTGCCAGCAGCGCGTGGTCGCGCTCCGCCAAGTAGGCGTTCACGGTCATGACATGGACTCCGCCACCCGCCAACGCCAGCCAAGCGGCGGGCAGAAGCGTGGTGAACGTCTTGCCTTCACCGGTCCGCATCTCAGCGATCGCGCGGCCGACGAGCGCGCGTCCGGCGAGCAGCTGCACTTCGTAGAACCGCAGCCCGCATTGCCGCCAAAGTGCCTCGCCGACCGCCGCGAACAAATCCGCGACCTGCGAATCGTCAGCGAGTCGTGATTGGCTCGCCGACTGATGGACCTGCCGCCCTTCGAGCGATTGGCGGGCTTCGAGCGATTGGCGCAATGGACGCACGCCGTCGGCGAGGCCAGCGTCGGAGAGCCGTGCCCAAACGGAGGCACGCAAGGCGATTGCTCGAAGGAACGGTCCATCGTCGCCGCGCCGCAAATCCGCGCCGCGCAGCCATGGCCAGACCGGCCAGCGGAGCCAGCGCCGGAGACGGTGCGGTAAGGGTCGGGTCATAGGCGTCCGGCGTGGCGCAGGATTCGTCGGTCGATTCGCCTTAGCGGTTGTTCGCCGGAGGGTCGGCTTGCGAGGCTGTGTAGGGAATCGCCGGCGGTTGCGTCATCGCCGGAGTGACGGCGGGATTCGCGGGATTCGCGTAGCCGGGGTTTGTTGGCGGCGGAGTGGTCGCCGGCCCGCGGTAGGTCGTTGCTGGGTAGGCTGAGGCTGCTCGGGATCCGGCGTTCGGCATGACAGCAACGCCGCGTGGAACGGTGGGCGGCGCGGCGGGCTGGGAGTTTGCGAGTCGACTGTTCCAAGGGGAAGCGGTTTGGTTCGCCATGGGGTTGGCCGAAGCCGCAGGACGCAGCGGCTGTTGTGCCGTTGGACCCACGCGGTTCATGGGCGGTGCGTTTGGCGGTGCATTGGGCGATGCATTAGGCGGTGCATTAGGCGGTGAATTAGGTCCCTGTGTCGGCGCGGGCGAATTTCCGCTACGGGCCGGCCCGGTCGTCTCCAAAGGCTGGAAAGAGAGCGTGGACGCGGATCCATCATGGCCGCGAACGAGTTGCACTTTCTCGTGTTTCAGCATCATTCCGGTGGAACGGTTCAGCCGGGTGAGGCTCAAGGCGTAGGCGACCTGGGCGTCGACGAATGCCGACTCGGCGAACGAAAGCCGGTCTTGGGATGCCAGCAGGTCCTCCAACAGGAAGCTAGCAGCCCGGTCGTCGCCGGGCAGCCGCTCCCAACGCCCTTGCAGGTAGTCCATGTCGGTTTTCGCCGCCAACATTTGCGTGTATAGCGACCGCAATTCGCGGTGAGTCGTTTCGACTTCCCGGACCGCGACGTCCACTTCGGCGTGGAGCGTTTCGACGGTCGCTTGGAATTTGCTGGTCAGTTGCCGCAACTCGGCGAGTCGCCGCTCTTGGTTGGCCTTTGCAGCCCGGCGTTCAAACGGCATTTCGAATTTCAAACCGGCAGAGTAGCTCGGCTCGCCCACGCTGAACTGGTCGACGAGCGAGCGGCCGATGTTGTAGTTGTCGCGCAAGCCGGCGACGTAGCTTTCCAGGTACAGGTCGAGCACTGGGAGCAGTTCGTTTTTCGCCACGTTCAGTCGCACTCGGGCCGCTTCGATTTCCTGGGTCGCGGCGTCGATTTCGGCGCGGTTCTCCAATGCGGTTAAGAACGCCGATTGCGACTCGATGGGCAATGGCGTGGAGGTTGGAGCTTGGACCGGGATCAATTCGGCTTGACGGTCGTTGAGCAAATCGGGCGAATTGACGAGCGCGCGTAATCTGGCTTCCGCGTTTCGGATTTCAGCTTCCGCACGGATGATCGCGGTCCGTCGGGAAGCGACGGCCGCGCGAGCGCTGGCGATTTGGCTGGCTAAAGCGTCGACTTCCGCCCGCTTTTCGAGGTAGGCGAGCACAACTTCCGCGCGACGCACGTGGCCGCGGCGTTGCATTAGCCGGGCGCGTTGGGTGTAAAGGTCCCAGTGCGATTCGATGACCGTGAGGAGTTGATCCTGCAAATCGGCCGCCGTCTTATCCAAGGCGACGCGAGTGTCCAGATTGGCGAGCACGACGAGGCTGGTGTTGTAGCACTGGCCCGCTCCGTTGAGCAGCGGTTGGTTGTAGCTGAGCACGAGCCGGGCATTGCCTTGGTTTCCTGGGAAGAAGAACTGCGAGTTGCTATCGCGGAGCCCGATTTGCTGTGACAGTTCCACTTTGCCGCCGTATTCGTTGCGGCGCCGCACGCCGCCCCGCGCGTACCAGTCCTCCTCGCGAAGACGCGGCACGTTGAATCCCGCTTCCAGGGTGTTGCCCGTGGGATTGCTCCCGCGAACAAACTTGGTTTCCATGAACGTCGTGGTATCGAAGCCGGCGGCCGCGCGGGTGATCGCCGTCTCCGCGATCACCGCGTTGTCGCTGAGCGCGCGGACGCGGGCCGAGTGGCGCAGCGTGTCCACGACCAGCGTGTTGATTTGCACGGGGATCGTCTGTGGCGATTCGCGCAGCGGTTGTGTCACGTGCGCTTGCCACCACGGCACGAAATCGGCCGGCATCTCATACGCGGACAGATCTTGGGGCAACCCGGCGGGTCCTGACAGCGGCGCGTTGGGGTTCGAGGGTCCGCCCCGGTTCAGCGTCGCTTGGCCCTGCGGCGCCACTCGGTTTGGCGGCGCGGTGGATTGGGGCGGCGCTGCGTTGGCCGTGTCCAGGGTTGGCGCGGCGGGATTGCGGCCACCTTCGGGCGGCGGCGCCGCGATCCAGTTTGGATCGTTCGCGACACCGGGAGTCGCTGGCGGCGCCTCGGCGAACGGCGCGTAGGCTGGATCGGGCGGCGGCGCGAACGGCTGTTGCGGCGGCGGCGAGTACGGGGCAGTTTCGGGAACGCGGGGAGGAACCGGTCCCGTCATCAGCGGCTCATTGGCCGGCGCGACAACTGGAATCTCTTCCTCAACGGCTGGCAACCGGCGGAGCCGCGATTGGATTCCGGCCCCTGCGAGCGGTCTTGGGAGAGTCGAACCCGGCTGGTTCCACATTGGCCGCCCGCCGTCTTGGGCCACTACCGCGGCGGAGTTCAATGAACCGGCCAGCGCGCCCAGAGTGACCGTCACGGCGGCGAACTCCGTCATACGCGGCGACAGCAGTTCCGCCAAAATCGCGAACGTCCGCTGGCGGGCGTTTCGAGTCCTCATTGCCAGCATCCGCGCCGCCGACCGCCAATCCATTGCCATGACCGCGTCCCTCGCACTGAAACCGCATCCGTACCATCCCGGCGTATTGGTTCGGTAAGACGAACGCTGGGAATTGATGCGAGTCGGCCTCTGGAAACGACTTCCGCAAAATGGCGGCGCTACGTTGGTTTCAACGCGTGTCACTCGTCTTCTTGTCACTCCAAGACTTTTGGCGAAATCCATCACAACCATCGCGACCGACGAACCAACCCCGCGCGCTGGCGACTTTTAGGGAAAATTCTCCAATTGACGCCGACTGTGCCGAAATTGCGGCCTATTTTTTCTAGGGAAGAATTAGGCTCGCGCCGCGAGACGCTGCGCGAACGGTTCATTGTTGCGTTCCGGCAACAGGCATGTGATGAAAATGGCTCAGCGTCGACAAAAAGCGGCACCCGACTATTCGCAACTGGAAGATCGAATCCTGCTGAGCGCCTCGCCGGCGGGCGCCGTCATGCCAACGCCAGACGCCGACACGTTATTGGTCGGTGGCTGGATGGCGGATGTTAGCGCGGACCAAGGCGACGGGGCGAATTCCTCAACCACCGACTCCTCGATGAATGCCGCGATGGCGTCGTCGTCTGACGGTACGTCGGCGAGTTCGTCGGTCGTAGCGTCTGCGACGGGTTCACCCGCCTCGGATGAGGATGGCTTTCGCTATCAAACTCAGGCCGCCCAGGAGATCGAACGCGTCGAGTTGGTCGTGGTGGACGCGAGCGTGGAGAACCGCGAGGAACTGGTCCAGCGGCTGCTCGGCGCCAACGACAGCGGTCGCAGCGTTCAGTTCCTCTTCCTGGACGGCGGGCGCGATGGGGTGCAGCAGATCGGCGATTATTTGCGGGAACATTCCGGCATCGACGCGGTTCACATCCTGTCGCATGCTACCGCTGGCGCCGTGAAACTGGGCGACGGGTGGTTGAGTGTCGACAATCTTTCGCGTCATGAACAGACGCTCGCGGAATGGGGCGACGCGCTGACCGCGAACGCGGACGTGTTGTTCTACGGTTGCGACCTCGCCGCCGATTCCCGCGGACAACAGTTGATGGCCGCTGTGGCCGGCCTAACCGGCGCCGACGTTGCTGCCAGCATGGACGATACGG
>JBIKVL010000211.1:0-6790 GCA_044356875.1 Pirellulaceae bacterium
ACTGCTGGAAGCGACATCCCGCCGACTCCCACGAGCGGCGTGCCCGGCTCAACGTCCCAGCACGGCGTTCAGCACGGCGTTCAACTTGCCGACCAAAAAGCCGACCAAAACGGCAACCAACATGGCGCCCAACACGGCGTTCCCCACGGCGCTCGAAGTGACGCTCGAAGTGACGCTCGAATTGGCGCTCGAATTGGCGCCGTTTCCGGCCTGTCTGTCAGTCGTCCGACCAGCGTCAAGACTCGGTCTGGCTCCAGGGCAGGTGGGGGCCATGCGTCGGATTCTGAGGTCGAAGGGGTAAACCATTCCGCGGCAAGTCTTGCGAGCGGTGCTGGGAAAGCCGCGGCGGAAGGGCCGATTGGCAGCCCTGCGGACCTGGGTCGGCGGTTGGAAGGCCAGAGGCTTGGGCATTACCTGTTGGAACAGTTCGTGGGCGGCGGCGGGATGGGAGCCGTTTTCCGCGCCACGGACACGCGTTTGAGCCGCGTGGTGGCGGTGAAGGTAATGGCCCGCGACCGGACCGACGAAGACACGCTGCGGCGGTTTCAGAACGAGGCGCAGTCGGCCGCGCGGCTCGACCACCCCAACATTGCCCGCGTCTATTACGTGGGCGAGGACGCCGGCTTGAATTTCATCGTCTTCGAGTACATCGAAGGAGTGAACATTCGGGATTACGTGTTGCGGCGCGGCCCGCTTCCGCTCGAAGAAGCCGTCAATTTCACCATGCAGCTCGCGGAAGCCTTGGAGCATGCCCATCAGCGGTCCGTTGTGCATCGCGACATTAAGCCGTCGAACGTGCTGGTAACTGGCAACGGACAACTGAAGCTGGTGGATATGGGCTTGGCGCGGATGCATCAAGTCAAGGCGTCGGATGCCGAGTTGACCGCCACAGGAGTAACGCTCGGAACCTTCGATTACATTTCGCCGGAACAGGCGAAGGATCCGCGGAGCGCCGACGTTCGCAGCGACCTGTATTCGCTCGGTTGTACCCTGTTTTTCATGCTCACCGGACGTCCGCCTTTTCCCGATGGCACGGTATTGCAGAAATTGTTGAGCCACAGCAGCGAGCCGCCGCCAAGCCTATTGGCGTTGCGTGGCGATCTTGACCCCGAGTTGGTCGAACTCGTTGAAAAACTGCTCGCGAAACAACCGTCGCAGCGGCATCAAACGCCCGGTGAACTGATCGGGGCCTTGCTCTTGATCGCCGATCGTTTGGGCTTTGACCGGCTTGCCCGTACCGGCGTTGTGGTGATGGCCGCACCGGTTGGGTTTTGGGCGTTTGTCGAGCGGCAACTGCCGTGGGCTGCCCCATGCCTCCTGTTCCTGGCGGTCATCGCCGCCTTGCGGTGGGGCGGCAACTCCGACGTCGGTCCGGCTTGGGTACCCTTAAGGCCCAGCTACGAGCCGCTGGCCGCCGCTGGCTTGCCCGCCGTGCCGCCAACCCAGCTTCCAGCCCAGCTTTCAGCCCCGATTCCCAGCCAGCCTACGAGCCCGGCCGGCGGCAGTGCGGGGGAGCGTGCCAAGTCGGCAGTTCCGTCGGATTCTGTGGCCTCACCCGATTCAGTAGACCCTTCGGATTCAGTAGATCCTTCGAATTCAGTAGGCCCCTCGAATTCAGTAGGCCCCTCGAATTCAGTAGGCCCTTCGGATTCAGTGAAACCGGTCGATTCGGTGGGCCCGTCCAAGTTATCGGTCCCGGCGAATTCGGCGGCTCCGAATGCCGCAGCTTCAGCGGGTACTACGGACGCTTCGAATTCGTCGAGTGCGCCGCGGCGCGGACGCGTTGAGGATCTGTCCGAGGGGACAGGATCATCGGGGCGCGGGGATGGACAGAGGCAAGGGGACGAGGCGACACCGTCAGGCACGCGAGTTCCGGCCGCTCCGCCATCGGTTCCCCCATCGGCGCCGAATTCAGGTGCCAAGCTGCCGGCCGCCAATTCCGAGCCGTCTTCCGGCCTCGAATCCTCGCTTCAAACGCGTACGGTTGATACGAACACCGCTGGCACGACCGGCCCTGAAAACGCTTCCGTGGCACCGCCCGCGACTGGGGTTGCGTTACCGACAACGCCTGCCACTTCGGCTTCCGAGCCGACGGCGACGCTCCCCACGCCACGCGGTCCAACTGGGATTGGCAGTGTGCCGCCTGGAAGTGTGCCGTCTGGCAGTGTGCCGTCTGGCGGAGCTTCCACCGACGCTATGTCCGTGGCAGTTTCGGCGGCGGGAACAGCGGTTTCCCCGGTGGTTGGGAACGCGGCAAGCGCGACGCGGACGGATGGTTCGCCGGGCGATATGCGGCGGCCCACGATGGGCGAGATGATGGAAATGGCGTCGCAGTCGATCCGGCGGGTCGTTGTCGGCGCGGCGGATGGCGGGGCGCTCGATCCCGACACGCGGCGTTTCGATGATCTGCATGACGCGTTTCGAGCAGCCGTCGAGTGGCCTTCGGTCGAGTCGGTGGAACTGCGTTACGATGGCCCGCGAGTGACACGGCCCTTCGACATCGCCTTGCCGTCGCGGCGCGTGACGGTTCGGGCAGGCGCCGGTTTTCGTCCCAAGGTTGTGTTTCGACCGGAGGTTTCCGAGTCGGTCGCGGATCGACGGATGATCCGACTGCGTCACTGCGGGTTGACGTGGGAAGGGATTCCGGTGGAATTGCGGTTGCCCGACCAGCCCGCCGAGGATTGGGCGCTCTTCCAACTGGATCGAGCGACCCGAGTTGAACTCGTGGACACCGTGATGACGGTCCGCGAACCGGCGGGCCTGAGCGGTTGGCCGCAAGCGGCAGCGTTCCTGCGGTTCGCGGAGCCTGTCGAAGGCGAGATGATGATGGATCTGAAGGCTCCACGCGAGGTGATGCCCACCGCATTGACGTTGCGAAACTGTGTCGCTCGTGGGCCTGCCCACTTGGTGCGGTCGCCGAGTGGCATGGCTTTCAGGCTGGTGTGGCACCAAGGGTTGTTCGCGTCCACGGGTGGACTGCTCGATTTGCGTGGCGCCGCGAGCGAACCCGCGCCGACGGAAGTCATCTCCTACGAGCTTTCACGCCTGACGCTCGCACTCGGCCGTCCGCTGTGCTCGCTGCGCCTCGACCAAGACTCGCGATTCCCGCTCGAATTCGTCGGCAAAATGGCGGATTGCGCGGTGGTCAGGGTCGCGAGGGGGGACGAGGCGATGGTCGGTGAAGTGGCGGCCAGCGGCGTAGGTGCGGGCAACTTGCCGGGCGGCAACCTAGCGGGAGGCGAGTCCGCGAGCGCGGTGGTGCTGTTTGATCAAATCTGTGGTCCAGGGGTGGAGCCGGGACGGTTTCGACCTTACTTGACGGGCTCGAACAATTTTTATCCTGGCGATACGTTGCTGCTGCGGATCACTCAGGCTGGCAACATGACCAGCAACGCGACCGGCAACACGACGGCGACCCAGCGGTATTCGCTGCGTGACCGCCATCTGGCGCGGGAGGAAAAGTGGTATGACGAGTTACCTTCGGCCAACATGTTACGGTGGCACAAGTTGCCGGCCGCGACCGTACGCGTCGAAGAACATTCCAAAGCCGACTACGCGCTGGAATTGCTCGATGGCCAACCTGCTCAAGCGGGTTTTGACCCGGCGACATTGCCCGACATTTCGGGGGAATAGGCCGTTTCCCGATCGGTGCTGACCCGCGTAATCCGTGGCAACCACTCGGCGGATTGAACGTTCGCGGCGGTGGATTCCGGCCCTTGTGGCGGCCCGTTCATGAAGCGTCGTTCGACGAGTCGGTGAAACAGCCAAGCCCCCGGCAGCGATGCCAAAGTCGTGGCTGGAATGACGGCGAACGCAACCCAATGATCCTCGGTGATGCCCAGCCAGCCCGCATAGCACGATGCGCAAACCGCGATCGGAAAGTGCGTGAGGTAAATGCTGTAGGACATTTTGCCGCAGGCCGTGACGGGACGAAGCGTGGCGAGCGCCGCGAACCGCGCGTCCCACCGCCGGCCTACGATCAGCGCGATCGCGAATCCACAGGCGGTCACGATGTAATCATCGAGGTGGCGCTCCGCGCGAGTGGCCACCGAGAAGCGGTCGCAGACGCCGTAGGCAACGCCGCTGGCCAGTATCGCGATAGCGAGCGTTCGGAAACGGTTCGAGCCTTGGTTCAAGGCGCGGAACACGAGGAGGCCGCATGCGAACATGAGCCAGTGTCCATCGAAGAACCAGCCATCCACGTGAATCCAAGCGGCGCGCCCGGCGTGTCGCGCCGCGATTGTCCCCAGCGTCGCAACGCCGCAGAGCGTAAAGAACCCGCGTGGCCACAGCGCCAAGGCGAGGCCGGTGACCACGTAAAACTGTTCCTCGTAGCCGAGCGTCCAGGTATTGCGCATCAGGTATTCCCCCGATTCGCGGCCGGTCAGCGACGGCAGCCAGGTTTCGGCAGCCAGGAAATTGCCGAGCCACGCGGACCATGGCATGTTCGCCATATCAGGGCGCTGCTGGCAGTGCTGGGCGAGCACGGGTACCTGATCCGCGATCCACCAAAACCCGATCGCCAAGAGGCAGGCGATCCACAGCGGTGGGTAAATGCGGCGGAACCGCCGTATGAAATAGTCGCTCAGCGGACGGGTCTTGCGGCTCAATGAATCAACGCTGGCCGCGATGCAGTAGCCGCTGATCACGAAAAAAATCGGGACTCCAATCCACAGCAGGCGGATGAGGCGGATCGCTATGGATCCGGGGGACCAAGTCGAGCGGTCGTGAAGCGCGAATGACGCGTCGGCATAAAACGAGCCATGGAAGACCACGAGCATCAGACAGGCCGCTCCACGCCAAAAATCGAGCGACTCATAGCGAGTTGACTTCGGCCGCGACGTCTGCGGCACGGCAAGGGACGCGACCGGCACATCGACGGACGAGGGCGGTGGGACCGTTTCTGGGACCGTTTCAGGGGTGGCGACTGGTGCGAACGTGGTCATCGGGAGGCTCCAAAGTGGCTTCCCCCGACTTTAATTCAAGTCCGGGCCACGCCTAGTGCCGCGAGCAAGACGGCAGGCGACTAGGCGGTTGCGACTAGGCGGCCGCAAGCGAACGGGCGCGGCGGGCGCCGTGGATCCAATTGGAAATCGTCGCGGGGTCCGGTGGGGCGACGCCTGGCGCGAGCCGATCCCAGTCGCCCGAGTCGGTCGCTTGGGAGACGCGTTTCCATAACTCGGCCGGCTTGAGCGCCGCGAGTTTTTCGACCGAGCCAATTTGGAGGGCGGCGAGGATCCGGCAGTCGGTCGCCCGCAGGCCGGGAACGCGGCAAGCCAGTTCGGCTTGGGTTTGCCAACCGCGAATCGCCTTCGCCGAGACGTCGCCCAGCAGCACCGCAAGCGTGTCGGCGTTTACCGCCAGCAGGTCGCCGACGGTTCGCACGCCGCGGTCTTCGAGCCGTTGGGCCAACAGGCCGGTAATGGAAGGGGCGTGCGCGGCCAATTCCGAACGGTTCAATAGGTATCGCGGTGGCGTTTCCGCCGCGGCGAACTCGGCGTTTTCAAAATCGCCCAACTCGAACGGGCCGTCCCCCAAGTCGCCGCGCTTCGCGTTGGCGCTCGGCGGCTGGACGCTCACTGGCTTGCCGGGTTCGTTTTTGGCAGCGGTTCGTTTTGACCTAGAAAGTTCCGGGGGGGATTCGTCGGTGAAGCGACGGCGGTCCGCCAGTTCGCCCGGGAATTCTTCCGAGTCCCAAGCGTGCGGTCGACGGACCCCCCAGGACGCGCGTGCCGACGCGTACGGGTCGCGCTCCGCGGCGCGAGCCAACGCGTTGACGGTCGCGGCGGCGGGCGTGCCGGAGTCGAACAAGGCGGGACGGCCGTCGGCGTTCACGCGGAGCCAACCGAGTGCCACGCCGGCATGACGGGCGGCTCGGGCCGCCCGTTCGTCTCCCGTGAAACACAAGATCTGGACTTGGTCGGCGAGCCGCTGGAGGGCTGGCACGGCCGCCGCCACTTCGCGATCCGCGTAACGTGTGAAAGGCTCGTTGATCACAAGCGGCAATTGCACGCCTCGACGGCGGAAATCGCGGGCGAGCGCGAGGTGCATGGCGAGGGCGACCTGGTCTTGAGCGGCTTCGGTCAGCGTGTCCCATTCGAGCGATCCGCCGTCGGCGGTCGACACCCGCAGGTAGCCCCGTGAGTCGCGGGCGATTCGCGGCAGGCGGCCATCGGTCAATTCCGCGAGGAATTCACTGGCTTCGCGCAAGACCGGATGGGGCACGCGGCGACCGCGTTCGTCGGCCAGTTGCCGATCGAGCTCTTCGCATCGACTTGCCAGTTCCCGGCGCCGCTCGGCCGCGGCCTGATCGCTTTCGAGCCGCAGGAGTTGCACGCGTTTGGTTTCGATCACGGAGGCCAGCGACTCGCCATCCGCACACTCCACCGAACCCGTCAACCCTTGGGAGAGGCGGATGGCCTGCGTTCGCAGTTCGCGCAGTTGCCGGTCGAGAACCGCCGGATCGAGGTCCACCGCCCCGATTTCCTGGGGATCGAGATCAGCCAAGACGATTGAGTTCAGCCTCGGTTCTTCACTCGGCCGCGGGGACGACTCGCGGTGGCTTCCATCGACCAACTGTTCGCGGCTGGCGAGAGTGGCGTCGTGATCGGCGAGTAGTCTTTGGGCGTCGGCGAGCTGTCGCGCGACTTCCTGGCGGTGGCGCAGAACTTGGTCGCGGCGTTCCATTAGCCGCTGGCATTCATCGAGCGTGTCGGAGTGGGCGGAGGCGGGCAGGGCGGCGGGGTCGACCGCTTTCCCCAACAGCTTTTGGCGGCGTTCCTCGAGGGCG
>JBIKVL010000212.1:0-6763 GCA_044356875.1 Pirellulaceae bacterium
CGCCATTTCAGCCGCGGCCCACTGGGTCGGCATGGGGCGCTCGTTGGGCACGAACGCGCACGCCCGACGGACGCGGAACGGCGCGGGCCCCAAGGTGGGAACCACCCGTGCCTTCCGCAGATTTCCCCTAGGAAACCCCGAGTGGCAGCGGTGGGCGTTTGGACCCGCGAACCGTTGCTTCGCATCGTAATTCCAGCCTGTCGCACGATGCAAGCGTCGACCGACAATTCCCCACTCCTTACTCGGGGTCGTCCCCCAACATCGCTTGGCATTCGGCGGCCAGTCCCGCCGTTTCGCCCGCCCCTGTTTGCTCCAAGTGGTAGACCAGATTGTTGAGCATTCGGCGAAGGGCCGAACGATCGGAATCGCCCGCCAACATCTCTTCTAACCCCAATCCTGGAAACATCGCCTGGAGGTCGTCGGCCGACAGGATCTTGCCGCCGTCGAAGGCGTCCATCACGATATCTTCGTGGGGAAAACCGTTGGGCGCCTGAGCGCCGTCGTACTTCAGAAGGTAACGTCCCGGCGTCGCGATTCCCCGGAGCGGCCAGCCCAACCGTCTACCGACGGCGATCGTCAGGTGCGCCATCAAGATCGGCAAACCGCGTTTACGTTTCAAAACGCTCGCCAACGAACTGTTGCGGGGATCCACGTAGTCGTTTACCGCGCCCGCGAACCGCGCGTCCTCGAACAGCGTTTCCCGTAGGGCCCGCATCGCTAGTTTCGGATCGATCCGCCGTGGCGGCGGAGTGTCCGGCAGCCGCGCCCGCACTCGCTGAGCTAAACTGTCAAGCTGCCGCCGCAAGTCCAGGAACTCCGCGTCCGGATCGACAATTCGCGAGACGAGCCACATTCCCTCCTCGGTGTCCAAACGATGGTCCGGCCGCGACGCGAATTCCGCGAACTCGGCCCGCAGTCGACGCCACTGTCCGTCACGCAGCACGAACGCCGCTCGGCGACGTACCTCGGCCGAGCCCGACCGCAACGCGTCCGTCAGCGCGGACTCCGCTTCACGGCCCCGTTCCAACAGGCTTCGAGTCGCCAGTTGGCGGTCCGCGTACCGCGGCGAGTCCAACGCGGCGATCCACTGCTGGATGTCCGGCGATTGAGCCGCCGCTAGCGGAGGAAAAAGTAGGAATACCGCGGAAAAGACCACGAGCCGGCAGACCGGCGGGCTTGGCGCCGCGTTGTCGCATTCGCCGCTTCGCGGGTGCCGCGTCCGGCTTTGCCAATCGCCTGCGAACATGCCGGACCTCGACGAAACGGGGGAAGGAACGGATGGACCGAGGCCTGGATTCTAGCTGAAGGCCCCTGCGTGAGGGGCGAAAAAACTCGTGGCGTTACGGCGTCACCGTGAGACGCCGACTCGACCACAACACTCGCATTCCACCAAGCCTCGCCAATCCCCCGCGACCTGTAACTCGCATGGCACCAAGGTTAGCCAACTTACGCCAAGGATCGCTGTTTTTAGCGATCGCTCGCGTTGCGGTGCCTGGGAAAAGTTTACGGGTTGTAGTGATTGTCGCAAGTTTGCCGGTCGCGGGGTCGATACCTAAGGGGCCGAGTTTTCGAGTCGGCAGGACCGCGCGACGTGCGGCCCGAATGCGGCGATGGGAATCTGGGGGGCCGGTCTCCCACGCCACCGAACGCAACCTCAAGGGATCGTCTTGCGATGCGACGGCAACTACGCAGCTCATTGGTTTGGGTCCTCACCGCGCTATCGGCCGCGACCGGGTGCCATCCGGCGAAGCCGTTTTACCTGCGGGAGACGGGCGATCTTTCCCATTATCTGGACAAGGCGACGGAAATCGAGCATCCGGATGTGGACGCGCCGCGGCTCGCGGAAGTGGACCAAGCGGTGGCCCCGTTCACGGTGACCAATCTCGACGAGATGGAGATTTGGGAACTGTCGTTGGAGGACTGCGTCCAGATTTCCTTGCAGAACAGCAAAGTGATCCGGAACGCCGCTTCGATCCAGGCAAACTTCGGCTTCGCGGCCGCGTTGGTGGACCGCACCGGCCAGCTGCCAACCGTCTATGACTCGGCGGTCGTCGAGTCGCGTTCGGGCGGCGTCAGCCCATACCTTGGCCGTGGTGCGGCCGGTACCCGTAGCTTTTTCTCGGCGGTGCAAGGCAACTATGGCCCCGAGCCGACCGATCGAGCGGAAAACGTGGGCGGTGTCGAGGCGGCGCTGGCGGAGTTCGACGCCCAGTTCTATTCCAGTTTCAACTTTGGCAACACACAGAGGCCGAGCAACAGCCAGTTCGGCGTGGCGGGCGTAAGCTCCGGGCATGACGGTTCGTTCGAAGCGACAATTTTGAAGAAATCGGCAGGCGGCAATTTGTTTCGCGTATCGTCGAATGTCGACTCCAGTTGGAACAACCAGCCGTCGGTGGCTCGCAACTTGAGCGGTATCTACACGGCGACAACGTCCGTGGAGGCGCGGTTCCCGTTGCTGCGGGGCCGCGGCGAGCAGATCAATCGTATCCCGGTCGTGTTGGCCCGCATCAACACCGACATCAGCTTGGCGGATTTCGAAGCGTCGATCCGCAACTTGCTGATGGACACGGAAAACGCCTACTGGGATCTTTACTTCTCGTATCGCAGTGTCGAGGCGGCGAAGATCGGCCGCGACAGCGCTCAGGTCACGTGGAAGAACATTTACGAGAAACGCAAATTCGGCGCCTTGGCGGATCAAGACGAGGCCCAGGCCCGCGGCCAGTATTTCCAATTCCGCGCCCAGCTGGAATCCTCGCTGCGGGACGTCTGCAACAACGAGACGCGGCTCCGCTGGCTGATGGGGCTGGCCGCGACCGATGGCCGCATCATCCGGCCGAAGGACGAGCCCACCACGGCCCGTGTCGAATTCGAATGGACCGAAGTTCACGCCGAATCGCTCTTCCGCAGCACGGAACTCCGCCAGCAGAAGTGGCGTATCAAGCAACGCGAGCTGGAATTGATCTCCGCGAAGAACACGCTCCTACCGTGGCTCAGCGTGTCGACCGTCGCCAGGGCCGTCGGCGTGGGCGACACGATCATCTCCGCGAACCGCAACGGGGCCGACATTACCAACGTCACTACGAACAACGGCATCCCCGATGTTTCCGGAGCTATCGGCTCGAACGCCTTCCAATCGATGACAGGCGGCGATTATTCGGAAGCGTTCGTGCAGCTCGACTTCTTGCCGCCCCAATTCGGCGCCCGCCGCGAGCTGTCAGCCGTTCGCAACGCTCAACTCGGCCTCGCTCGAGCCAAGGCGCATCTGGAAGACATGGAGCTGAACCAATCGCACTTGATGTCGACCGCCATCCGCGAACTGGATGCCAACTACACGATCGCCCAGACCAACTTCAATTGGTGGGCCGCCACGCAGAAGGAAGTCGAAGCGTTCGAGACGTTGTACGAAGGCGGCAAAGCGACGCTCGACTTGGTGCTTGAGGCCCAACGCAAACGCTCGCAGGCCCAGGCCCAGTACTACCGGTCGCTCACCGATTACAACAAGGCGTTGGCCCAAGTCCACTACCGCAAGGGCTCGTTGCTCGAACACAGCAACGTGTTCCTGACGGAAGGCGAATGGCCGATGAAGGCCTACAGCGACGCGATCGAACGGGCTCGGGCCAGGGACGCGGCGACCTACATGAACTACGGTTGGACCCGCCCGCGGGTGGTCAGCCAAGGCGCCGTCGAACAGCACACGGGTACCGCCGAACGCGAGGCCCAGAAGGCCGAGCTGAAGCAAGTCCTGCCGATTCCGACCGAGGATGGCGAAGGCGGCGAGGACGAAATGGACGACGCTCAGGCGCCTGAAGGACCGGTGACGGAGGCGGCACCCGCCAAGGCGGTTCGGACCGTCCAAACCGTCAGCGCCGCTCGGACCGTCAAGCAACGCTAGGGCGGGAAGCCGATCTTGTCCGCAAGAACCGCGAGCCTCCTTTTGCCGGAATCACCGCCGATGTTCCTCTCCCTGGACGGCGTCGACGGCGCCGGCAAAACGACACAAATCGAACGGCTCGCGGCTTGGCTGCGAGCGGCCGGCCGCGAAGTAATCGTCTGCCGAGACCCCGGCACCACGCCGCTCGGCGACGAGCTTCGCAAGATCCTGCTGCATCGTGAAGATCTGGGCATCGATCGCCGCAGTGAAATGTTCCTCTACATGGCGGCCCGCGCTCAACTGGTCGAAGAGGTGATTCGACCCGCGCTCAGCGGGGGCAAAACGGTTGTCTCCGACCGCTTTCTGCTCGCCAACGTCGTATATCAAGGACACGCGGGCGGGCTCGAACCGGAAATACTCTGGCAAGTCGGCCGAGTCGCCACGGGCGGATTGGCGCCTGACCTGACCTTGCTACTGGACTTGCCGCTGGAAGCGGCCGCCCAACGTCTCGGCCCCGTTCGCGACCGCATCGAGAGCCGCGGGGCCGCTTATCTGCAAGCGGTCCGGGACGGGTTTCTCGCCGAATCGCGTCGTCAACCGCGGATCGCCGTCATTGACGCCCGCGGCACGCCCGACGAGGTCTTCGCGCAAATCCGCGCCGCCGTCGCCGCGCACTGCCACGCGCGCTAACCGCCTTCGTCTATCGCGTTCGTCAACCGCCGCCCTCGATTGTCGTCGCTGATCAACCGGCTTGACGCTCGCGACGGGTTCGAGAGCGGACTCGCCAATGTCGTGGACCACACCGTGGTCCAACGCTGATTTCCACGTAAGATGCGGCCACCATAAGCAGCGTTCGACGATGAACCATGGTCTGCGGGTTTGGCGTTTACAACTGCGACAACCCGGAAGTAGGGGCCAGTGTCTGGGACCATTCTCCCCGCTAGTCGAAGCATGGAATCCTTGCTCCAGCACTCGTCTTGCTATCCCACTCGGAAAGCAGATAGGTGCCAGCCACTTTCGGTTTTCTTGAGCGGAGCGGCGTGAGCCGCCCGGCCCGCCGAGCCGTTCGATGTGAATGTCGAACCGATGCGTTGGCCCCAGCGTTTTTGGCACCGGGGCGGCACGTGTTCGCACCGCTACCGGGCGGCTTACGCCGCTCCGCTAAAACGCGTTCGGTTACCGCCGCGCAAGCGATCTCGCGGTGCAGCCGAGCCGGCGGGTTCGGCTAGCCCAAAAACGAAATGGCCGGAAATGAAATGGCATTTCCATTTTCGGTCGCTCCCCCGTACGCGTGCCGTTAACGGTACGGGGCGAGCAGCGTGTCGATCGTTTGCGCGATTTGGTAGAACGCCGGCCCAATCGAGAAGACAAAGATCGCTGGCAGGAAACAGACGACCAACGGGAACAGCAGCTTGATCGGGATCGTCATCGCGAACGCCATCGCGCGTTCCCGCCGCCGCTGCCGCAAGTCCTCGGCTTGGATCCGCAGTATTTCCGCCAAGCCGCTCCCCAACTGCTCGGCCTGCGCAATCGCCGAAATAAAAATCCCGAACCACGGCACTTCCACTCGGCGGGATAGCCGCCGCAACGCCGCAATCCGTCCCCGACCCGCGAGCAAGTCGACCTGGAATGCGCGGAACTCCTGGGCGAGCGCCCGCTCTGGGGGAATGGTGCGGAGCAGTTGTTCCAGCGCCGAGTCATAGCCAAGGCCGGATTGAGCCAACGTCGCCAGCAGGTCGAGCGCTAGCGGCAAGTCCTGTTCCACCTCGCCGACACGCCGCCGCCGCGCCTGACGCACCACCAAGGTCGGGATGAGTGTCAGCACAATCGCCGACATCCAGGGCGAACCGTACGCGATCGGCAGGAACACTTCGCCGACATTGCCGGGGACCAAACGCAAGATCGCGACGAATTGCCCGACCGCGCCGAGGCCAAACATGAGCGCCGCGAACCCACTGCCCACGGCCAAGCCCGCCGCCGTCGCCGCGATAAACGCGGCCGGCGCCCACGACCGGCGATAACCGGCCAAATACAGCCATCGCGACAGCCAGCCCCGCGTTTCGTCGGCCGGTAATTGGAACGGATCATCGACAGCCGCGAGCAATCGCGCGCGAATGCGGCCCCGCCGCCACAGCCAACGCGCCGCCAGCGCCGACGCGACGCAGGCGGCGAGCAGGGCGAACGATGCGAGCGCGGCGACGATACGCATGCGATTTCAAAACTTGGGGCGGACAAGGTTCGCGACCCAGACGATGCCAAGTCCCTGGGCAACCAGCGCGGCGGCGACGACGTACTGCCCGATCGTCGATCCGAGAAACCCGAGCATCCGATCGGGATCGTTCCGCCACATGAGGAGCGCGATAAAGTAACTGACCGCCAGCATCACGGCGACCGACGCCCGGGCCTGCGCGGTGACAGCCTGGATTCGCCGGCCGATTTCCATGCGGTCGCGAACCGTGCGACCGACGGTCGCCAGCGTTTCCGCCAAACCGCCACCGACTTGCAGATTCACGGTCATCGCGGTCGCGAATAGACGAAACGTTTCCAGCGGCACTCGACGCGCAAGCGACTCGAAGGCGTCCGCCGGATTGTCTCCCAGGCGGATCCGCGCGAGCAGGTCTTCGATTTGCGGCCGCAGCGGCGGACGGGCCTCGGTAAGGTAGCTTTCGAGCGCCGCTTGCGGCGAGGCGCCGACCCGCACCGCCGCAATCATCAGGTCAATGGCGTCGGCGAGCTGGCTTTCGATGCGGGCGTGTCGCCGCTGTTGCAGAATGATGTCGGCCTGCCATGCGCAAAGACCAGCCACCGCGGCAAGCGCCGCCGTGTAGATCCACGGGAACGGAGCGAGCCACCATCCCAACAGACCAAGGCCGGCACTCAAGACCCAAGGCA
>JBIKVL010000213.1:0-6740 GCA_044356875.1 Pirellulaceae bacterium
GCAGATGATGTCGCACTTCCAAACCGACGGCCGCCGAGCGTTCGGAAGTGCGACATCATCTGCTGGACCTCGCCGCTCCGGACCACGAGTTCAGCATCTCCCAGTATTTGGCGGCCGCTCAGGCGGCGATGGGCGAGGTGCGGGGACGGGGACGCCGCGTGTTGTTCGTGGGGGGCACACCGCTGTATCTAAAGGCGTTACTGCGGGGGTTGAGCGAGGGACCGGCCGCCGATTGGGACTTCCGCGAGTCGATCGAACGCGAGATTCGGGAAACGGGGATCGAAGCGCTGCATGAGCGTCTCCGGCTGGTCGATCCGCTCGCGGCCGCGCGCTTGCATCCCCATGATAAACGTCGCATCATCCGCGCGTTGGAAGTCAATCGCCTTACGGGGCGTCCGCTGAGCCATTCGCAGACGCACTTCGAGGAACCCGCGCGCGGAGAAGGGAATCGCGTGTTCGCGCTGCGTTGGCCGCGCGATCGATTGCATCGGCGGATCGAGGCGCGGGTCGAGCAGATGTTCGCGAACGGCCTGGTGGCCGAGGCGGCGGCGTTGCGGTCGCGGTATGGCACGCTGGGAAGGACGGCGCTTCAAGCGGTGGGGTATCGGGAAGCTTTTGAACACCTGGACGGACGGTTGACGTTGGCGGAAGCGATCGCGCGGGTGCAAGTTCGCACGCGGCAATTCGCGCGTCGCCAGGAAACCTGGTTTCGCGGGTTGGAGGAATGCCAACCGGTGGAATTGGCGGGAGAGGAAGCTCCCGAGGTGATCGCGCGGCGGATCATCGGTGGCGCCCTATCCGATTAAGCTTGGCGTGCGCTATAATCCGCCCACACTTAGATCCAGTTGCAACAGGCGGCCCGAGGCGGTGGCCGCCGCTTGAGCCAAGGCATTTCCATGAAGATTCATGAGTTCCAGGCGAAGAGGATCTTTCGAGACAACGGCGTCGCGGTGCTGGAAAACCGTGTCGCTTCCAGTCCGCAGGAGGCCGCTGAAGCATTCACGCAACTCGGCGGCGCCTTCGCGGTCGTGAAAGCGCAAATCCACGCCGGCGGCCGTGGCAAGGGCACAGTCCTGGGAAATCCGGCTCAGCGGGGCGTGCAGCTGGTGCGGTCCGCCGACGAGGCGGCGGCTGTCGCCCAAGCGTTGCTCGGAAATAAGCTCGTCACCATCCAGACGGGGCCGGCGGGACAAACGGTGAACCGTGTGCTCGTCGAGGCGGGGTGCGACATCGGCCGCGAACTGTACCTGGGCGCCGTGCTCGATCGGGCGGCCGCGATGCCCGTGTTGATGGTGTCCAGCGAAGGGGGCGTCGAAATCGAGAAGGTGGCCGAGGAAACCCCGGAAAAGATCTTCAAGGAACACTTCCATCCTCAGATCGGGTTGCACAGCTTTCAAGTCCGAAAGCTTTGCCAGAAGCTGGATATCAAGGGGGATTCAGTTCGCAGCGCCGAGCGTTTCATGAAAACGCTGTGCTCCGTGTTCACGAAGTACGACGCCAGCTTGGTGGAGATCAACCCGCTGGTCGTCACCAAAGCGGGCCAACTGGTGGCGCTCGATGCCAAGATGACGTTCGACGACAACGCCCTCTTCCGGCACAAGGACATTCAGGAATTCCGCGATTTGGCGGAGGAAGAACCGGCCGAGGTGCGGGCCAGCAATGCCGGGCTCAGCTACGTCAAGCTGGAAGGGAACATCGGCTGCTTGGTGAACGGGGCCGGTTTGGCGATGTCGACGATGGACATCATCAAGCTGCATGGCGGCCAGCCAGCGAATTTCCTCGACGTGGGCGGCGGCGCGAACGCCCAGCAAGTGACCGAGGCGTTCCGCATTTTGTTGTCGGACGTCAATGTCAAAGGCGTGCTGGTCAACATCTTCGGCGGCATCATGCGTTGCACGACGATCGCCCAGGCGCTGTTGGAAGCCTATCGCACCGTCGGCTTCAATGTGCCGCTCGTCGTGCGGCTCGAAGGCACCGAGGTGGAACAGGGCCGCAAACTGCTGGCCGAAAGCGGTGTGAACATCATCACCGCCGAGGGCTTGACCGACGCCGCGAAGAAGGTTGTCGCGGCGGTGGCCGCCGCCGGCTAGCGACCCGATCCGCTGCGACGCGACGCCAGACGACGCGACGCCAGACGACACGACGCAACTGGACGCCACACGACGCGAAATTTGCCGGTGTCGTTTCCGTCCACGGAGCGATTCCCGCACCACAAGTCCGATTTACCTGCCTCGATCTTACGCTCTGAATACCGCCATTTTGTAACCGCGAGTCAACGAGCCATGAGCATTCTGGTCGACAAGAATACACGTGTGATTTGCCAGGGAATCACCGGCAAAGTTGGCGAGTTTCACACGAAGGGCTGCAAGGAATACGGGACGCAAATGGTCGGCGGCGTGACGCCGGGCAAAGGGGGCGAAACGGTCCAGGGACTGCCCGTTTTCGACACGGTCATCGAGGCCGTGGAAAAGACCGGGGCCAATGCCACGATGATCTTCGTTCCACCCGCGTTCACCGCTGACGCGATCCTCGAGTCGCTCGATGCGGGCATCGAGGTGATCATCGCGATCACCGAGGGCGTCCCGGTGCTCGATATGGTCCACGTCTATGAACGGGTCCGGGCCAGCAAGTCGGTGTTGGTGGGACCGAACTGTCCCGGAGTGATCACCCCGGGGCAATGCAAGATTGGCATTATGCCCGGATACATCCACACGCCGGGGTCCGTGGGAATCATGAGCCGAAGCGGCACCCTCACCTACGAAGCGGTGTGGCAGACGACAAATCTGGGACTCGGACAGTCAACCTGCGTGGGCCTGGGTGGCGATCCGATTGTCGGCACGTCCTTCATCGATCTCTTCCGTCGCTTCGAGGCCGATCCACAGACCGAGTCGATTATGATGATCGGAGAAATCGGCGGGTCGGCGGAAGAGGAAGCGGCCGCTTTCGTGAAGCAGCATGTGACGAAGCCGGTCGCCGCCTTTATCGCCGGTCGAACGGCCCCGCCGGGCAAGCGGATGGGCCATGCCGGCGCGATCATCTCCGGCGGCAAGGGGACCGCGACCGAGAAGGTCGCCGCGCTTCGCGATGCGGGAATTGAAGTCGCCGACAGTCCGGCGGACATGGGGCAGGCGATGCAGCGGGCGATCGCGCGAAAACGCAACGGATAGCCCATCCCCGACCATTCCCGTCCACTAGTTCCGTCCACTAATCCCGTCCACTAGTTCCGATCGCCATTAGCGAGTCACGAACACCGCCGATGGCCCACCCGCGATGGCTTGTCGCTAAGCGGTAATGGGACTAACATCGGGTGTTTCCGAGAAACCATAGTCCTGTTGGAACCGTTCGTATGCGTCATTTATTGTCCGCCGTGGTGCAGAATGTGCCGGGCGTGCTAGCCCATATTTCAGGGATGCTCGCCTCGCGCGGCTACAACATCGAGTCGCTCGCGGTCGGGCAGACTCAGGAGCCGGGCATTTCGCGGATGACGTTTGTCGTACTGGGGGACGAACGTGTTTCGGCGCAAGTCCGTAAACAACTGGAAAAGATCGTCACGGTCATCCGCGTCGAGGACATTAGTTCGCGGGACTACGTCGAACGCGACTTGATGCTGATCAAGGTGAAAGCGCCGCCGGGCGGCAAGCGGACCGAGATTCGCGAGTTGGTCGACATTTTCCGGGGCCGCGTCGTAGATGTGGGCGATACGGAGATGATGATCGAGATTTCGGGCCGGTCGAGCAAAATCGACGCGTTTGTCGAACGCATGCGGCCGTACGGTATCCTCGAACTGGTGCGAACCGGCCGAGTGGCGTTGGTTCGCACTGGCCAAGAGAACCCCGTTGAGGAAGACGAACCGGTTCGAACCGGCTGACCGGCTGATCGGCCCACCGGCTGATCGGCCCACCGGCTGATCGGCTCACCGCTTCCCTTCGCTCCGCGATCCTCAGCACCCTCTTTCGCTTTGCAATCTTTCGCCTCGCTGTGTTCCCGCCATGTTCCACGGGTTATCCTCTGCCTTGCGTCGTTGGATAGCCTGACGAATCACACAACTCTCGCTTCACTAGGAGTCTGAACGCCTCATGCCTGCGAAGACCTACTACGACAATGACGCCGACTTGTCGGTGCTCAAGAACAAGACGATCGCCATTCTCGGGTATGGTTCCCAGGGACATGCTCAGGCCCAGAACCTGCGGGACAGCGGCTGTTCGGTGATCATTGGCCAACGTCCGGGCAGCGCGAATTACAACTTGGCGAAGTCCCACGGCTTCGAGCCGCTGCCGATCGAAGAGGCGACGAAGCGGGCGGACATCGTCAACATCCTGCTGCCGGACGAAGTGCAGGGCGACCTCTATCGCCAGTTCATCCGGCCGAACCTCGAACCGGGCAACATCCTCATGTGCTCGCACGGTTTCAACCTGCATTTCGGGCAGGTGGAACCGCCGCACGGCGTCGACACGCTGCTCGTGGCGCCGAAGGGCCCTGGGCATCTGGTTCGCAGCGAGTTTGAACGGGGCGGCGGCGTGCCTTGCTTGATCGCGGTGGGACCGGGAGCCAGCGAAGCGACGTTCCGGGCCGGTTTGGCCTACGCCAAGGGCGTGGGCGGAACACGCGCGGGCGTGATCGAAACGACCATCGCCGAAGAAACCGAAACCGACTTGTTCGGCGAGCAGGTCGTGCTGTGCGGTGGCGTGAGCGAACTGGTGAAGGTCGCTTTCGAGACGTTGGTCGAGGCCGGCTACCAACCCGAGATGGCGTACTTCGAGTGCATGCACGAACTCAAGCTGATCGTCGACCTGTTCTACCAGGGCGGGTTGAGCTACATGCGGTACAGCGTGTCGAACACCGCCGAGTACGGCGATTACACTCGCGGTCCACGGATCATCACCGACCAGACCCGGGCCGAGATGAAGAAGATTTTGAAGGAAATCCAAACGGGCCAGTTCGCCCGCGAATGGATTTTGGAAAACCGCGCGGGGGCTCCGGCTTTCAAGTCGGTTCGTCGCCGGGAACGCAACCACCTGATCGAGGAAACGGGCCGCCGCCTCCGTCGGCTCATGTCCTGGATCAACGCCAAAGAGGTCTAAGCCCATCATGGCTTATCCCGATTCCCTCATCGTGTTCTCCCGGTTGCAGCCGGGAGATCGCATCGAACTCAAGCACGAGGTGAAGGTCGGTTTTCGCTCGTGGATGACCACTACGGTCGGCACGGTCGTGAAAACCGATCGGCGTCGCCACGCGTACCACCATCAGCGAAATTTCGATGACAAGGTGTTCAGCGACGTCGTCGTGCTGAAACGCGAAGACGGCGAACTCACCACCGTAACGCTGGACGAGTTCTCCGAAATCCGGAAGCTCGAAGGGGCCTAACGCGGACTGTGGCCATGCGTCCGTCCGAACAAACCGGCGCGGGAGCGGGGCGGTTGCGTTTATACGCCCACCATGAACGGTCGTTTGAGGATCACCGGTACGTTTATCCGGTGATCAGCCGCCGCTCCCAAGGCCTCTCGATCGGGGTGAATCTCAACCCCGACAAGATCTGCAACTTCGATTGCGTCTATTGCCAAGTGGATCGGCGGATTCCCGGCGAGACGCATTTCGTCGGCTTGGCGGAACTGCTCCGCGAGCTCGAAACCTTGCTGCGGCTCGGCGCCACCGGGGCGCTTTTCGAACGCGGCAAGTTTCGGGAAACCCCGCCCGCGCTGCGGCGACTCAACGACATCGCGTTCTCGGGCGACGGCGAGCCGACGACGCATCGCAATATCGACGAAGTGGTGGCGGCCTGCGCCGCGTTGAAACGCCGCTTGGGTTTGGACACGGTCCGCATGGTGTTGATCACCAACGCCAGCATGTTCCATCGACCGCATGTCCGCGAAGCGTTGAAGACGCTCGACGCCAACCAAGGCGAGATCTGGGCGAAGCTCGAAGCTGGCACCGAGGCCTACTTCCGCTTGATCGACCGCACGCCGATCCCGTTTCGCCAGATTGTGGGAAACATCGCCGCCGCGGCCCAAGTCCGGCCGATCGTCATTCAGTCGCTGTTTCTGCGTTTTCAGGGAGCCGGTCCGCCGACCGAGGAGTTGGAAGCATACTGCGAGCGGTTGAACGAGATCGCTGCGAGTGGCGGTCAGATTCGGCTGGTCCAGGTCTACACGGTCGCGCGGCGCCCCGCCGATCCCGCCGTCCAACCGCTCGCCGATCGCGAAGTCGACGCAATAGTGCGCATGGTTCGCGAGCGGACGGGTCTGGACGCTTGCGGGTATTACGGACAGGCGAGCGAAGCGAGCGACTCGGGAGACAGCGAATGACGGCGGCATCGACAAGCGAGACGGCGGGACCGACAAGCGAGACGGCGGGACCGGCGGCGATCGACGACGTTCGGGAAGGTTTGCCCAGCGGTGTTTCGGGCGAGGCGGCCACGCAGCGGCTGCAAGATCCGCGTCCCGTTCTGGCTTGGATCATGGCCGCGATCGCCACGTGGGGATTGGTATTGGCGGGCGGCGTGGTGTGGTACGACTACGACGCGGGCACACTGAATTTCTGGAAGCCGCTGACGATCGTCATTTGCGTGGCCGGGTTTCTCGGCCTGTTTCGCTGGACGATGTCGCGCAGTCAGCGCCGTTCGCGTTGAGGCCGCGTTCGCGTTGAGGCCGCGTTCGCGTTGAGGCGCTGCGACTGCCGACGTCGGCGTGATGGGGCGAAAGAGCGCGGACGCGGCAACGAGTGTGTCCAGTCTTCGAGCTCTT
>JBIKVL010000215.1:0-6726 GCA_044356875.1 Pirellulaceae bacterium
GTCCGGTCCTGGGTCAGGTTGCGCGCCGAGGATGCGGCGACAGTACCATTCAGTCCTGACACCTTTTGTCCCGTGGTCCGCAGCCGGTGTTCCGGTGTCGGGGATCTCGACTTCGGCGAACACGGTTTTCGGGAATCGGTCGGCGTCGGCAGCTTCCCAGTGGTGAACTTATTGTTGGTTGAAAAGGATGTTGGACCACGGAGTGGTCCACGACTTTGGCGATTCCGCTCACGAACCGGCGGCTGGCGCGAAGCCGGCTGATGAACCTGCAGCGAGCGCCCAGCCGGCTGCTGAACCGGCGGTTCGAGCTCCATCGGCGGATCGTGGAGTTACGCTAGAGGTCGACGACCGAATCGTGCTGGTTGCGTTTCCGCCTGCGGAATTCGGACATGATGCCGCTGATCGCCTGCGTGAGTTGCCTTAGCGCTGGGCCCGATTGGCCAGACCGACGCAAATCGTTGGCGCGTTGACACAACTTGTCGAAGGTGGATAGGTCGAGCGACGCGTCCAACGCGGTGTCCCGCAGGTCGCTTACGAGCGTCGCGAGTTTATCGAGGAACGCGTTCGCGTCGACGTAAGGGGTTTGGGAGTAGGGCGGCTGATAGGTCTTGGCGGCCCCGCTTTTGGTCGAAGGTCCGCTAGCGGCACTCCCTCGCAGCATGAAACCCAGTCCGATGATCGCTCCCGCGAGCAACGCGCCAATCCCGGCGAACAGCATTTGTCCGGCGACAAGCACTCCCAGTGAAAGCAACCCACAGACGCCGGAAGCCACCCACACGGCCGGATGGACTTCGGCTGTCGGGGAAGCTGTCGCGACCGGTGGCGGTGCGCCATCCCCTTGTTTCTTGATCCAGGCCGGCAGCACTCTAGCCACGAGCACTGTGATGTTGTCGGAGCCACCCCGCAGATTCGCCAAATCGACGAGCGACGCGACCGCTTCCTCCGCCGGATGATTCGCGAGGATGCACGCCAGTTCGTCGTCGTTCAACATTCCGGTGAGGCCATCGCTGCACAGCAGGAAGGTGTCACCCGCCTCCAAGGGGAAGGGCCCCTCGACGTCGACTTCCACTTCGGCATTCGGTCCTAGCGAACGGGTGATGACGTTTTTGGGCAGCGCCTGCTGTGGGTCCAAGCCAGCGGGCCAACTGTTGTCGCGTCGCGCCTCCCACACCAAGCTGTGGTCAAAGGTCAATTGTTCCAAAGTGTTCCGGCGGAGCCGATAAACGCGGCTATCGCCGACATGGCCAACCCAGGCGGCGTCGGGCATCAACACCAACACGCTCGAGGTGGTGCCCATCTTGTGGAACTCGGGATTCGCCGCTCCGCGCCGGTTCACCTCGGCGTTCGTCTCGGAAATCGCCCGCTTGAGCGCTTCGCCGGGCGGTTGTTCCAGCAACTTCAGGTAGAGATGCGGAACGGTTTCCACCGCGATTTTGCTGGCCAGTTCGCCCGCCGCATGGGCTCCCATGCCGTCCGCCACCATGAGGACGTGGCCGCGGAGTTTCCAGGTGCGGTCGTCCGCCGCGAGCACGAAGCCAAACGAGTCCTGGTTGTTGCGTCGGCGCATGCCGACATCGGAAAGCTGGGCGTGTTCCAGGCTGTCCTGCCAAATGGCCATGTTCCCACGTTCCCCGCATTCCCCGCGTTCGAGACGTACCCCGTCCTCTGCCGGGCTTTGCCAGCAGCCGTGAATTCCCAGGACTACGTCACTCCACCGATGACATGACGGATCGGCCTAGGACCGAATGGACGACGTAAGTATACTCCGCCGCGCCTTGCTATGCCCGCCACCGGGCGGTTCGCCTCCGGTTTCACGCGATTTTTCTTTCCAAACCCCGTGCCTCACCGCAGCGCATGCCCCAAGTATTCGCTCGACACCGCTTCCTCCGCCACTGGATCGCGCCAGCCCTAGTGCTGGCGACGGTCGCCAATGGCGTGGGCTGTGTCAAACGGCGGCTCACCGTTCGCAGCAATCCACCGGGTGCCCGAGTGCTGATCGACGATCAGGAGATCGGTGTGACCCCGGTTTCAACCTCGTTCACTTATTACGCGACCCGCAAAATCCAGCTCATCAAGGACGGTTTCGAACCATTGACGGTGCTCAGCCCGTTCTCCGCCCCGTGGTACGAAATCCCGCCGCTCGACTTGTTCAGCGAAAACTTCGCAGGCCGAGAGATTCGGGACGAACGGACTGTCGAATTTCAGCTCGTGCCGCAACAACTGGTCCCCGAGGAAGTGCTTCTGGGACGCGCCGAACAGCTCCGCGGCCAGGCGCGTCAAGGCTACGCCGTGCCGCTGCTGCCGCCTTCCATGGGGCCAGGTTTTGATCCATCGGTGGGTCCGGCTGTCGTTCCGGCTGTCGGTCCAGCTGTCGGTCCAGCTGTCGGTCCAGCTGTCGGGCCAGGGTTGCCGTTGCCGCCTTAAGCGAGGAGTCGCGATATGTTTTCCCGGCTTCCCATCCGTCACAAGATGTACGTCGGCGGCGGCGTGCTTTGCGTCGCCTTGGCGATGCTGGCGTTCAGCGGACTCCGTGGGCCCTACGCCTACCGCCATCTTGCCTGGACGATCACGCAACGGTCCGCCGAGATTCCACTGGCGTCGCGGTTGATCCACAGTGTGGCACAAATGCGTGCGCTGGCCCGACCGGTCCGCTCGACGGAAGGAGGGCCGGAAAGCTTTGTCGCCAGCGACCCGCTGCTGCAGCATGCGGATCGCGACCAGCTGTTCCGGATGCGGCTCGTCGATGCGCGGATCGCGCTGCAGGAGTATCGCGAACAGTTGGAACGCAACGGTCCGGAATCGAGTCTTAGCTTGGACAATGACCAAGAAGAATGGAAAACGGTGCAGGAGATTGAACGTTCCCTCGAACGGCTCGAACGGCTCATGGCCGTTTCCGGCCCGCTGGCGGCCAATTCCAGTCAACCGGTCGTCGAAGCCGAATTGACCATGCTGTTTCAACTTGCCAATAGCCTGCCGAGCCACTTGCACGCCCGCATGCAGACTTTGGTGGATGAAGTCCGATTCCGTTATCGCACCTGGATCTACATGGCTTGGGGCAGCGGCACGATCGGAGCCTGTTTGGCCATCGGACTGGTGACCGTGTTCTACCGGTCGATCTTCCGACCGCTGCGGCAGTTGATCGACGAGTCGCGGAAGATCAGCGGCGGCGATTTGGGGCATCGGATCCAGTTGTCATCGCAAGATGAAATGGCCGAACTGGCGGCCGCGATGAACGACATGACCGATGCTTTCCAGCGAATCCGCGACAACCTGGACGCGCAGGTTCAACAGCGGACCCGGGAGGTCGTGCGCAGCGAACAACTCGCCAGCGTCGGTTTTCTCGCCGCTGGTGTCGCCCACGAAATCAACAATCCGCTGGCCTCGATCGCCTGGTGCGCCGAGTCGCTTGGGCCGCGCATCCGGGAATTGCTGGGACTCGCCGACGACGACACGGACACGCCTCAATCGTCCGAGGACTTGGCTAGCGCCGTGGCTCCGGCCAGCACCGAGGTCCCAGCCAGCGCCGCACCCCAAGACACGGCCGCGCTGCAGGAGTTACGGATCGTCGAACGCTACTTAAAGCGGATCCAGGACGAGGCGTTCCGCTGCAAAGGAATCACCGAAAAATTGCTCGACTTCTCCCGGCTGGGCGAGGTCCAGCGGCAGCGTTGCGAACTGGGCGAACTGGTCGAGGGCGTGATCGAGATGGTCCGGACGATCGGCAAATATCGTGGAAAGCGGATCGAGTTCGCGCCCCGCGAGCCGGTCTTCGCCGATATTCATCCGCAAGAGTTCAAACAGGTCGTGCTCAACCTGGTGACCAACGCGCTTGATAGCCTCGGCGCCGGCGGACTGGTCCGAGTAGCGCTCGCCCGGTGTGGAGCGTCCGCCGCGTTTGTGGTCGAAGACAATGGTTGCGGCATGACGGACGAAGTGCTGCGGCACCTGTTCGAGCCGTTCTTCACGCGGCGGCGCGAAGGTGGCGGCACCGGTCTAGGATTGTCGATCACCTACCGCATCGTTCAGGAACACGGGGGACGCATCGAGGCGTCGAGTGGTGGGCCTGGTCTCGGTTCGCGGCTGGAAGTCACGCTGCCGTTGGCGGCAGGCGAGCGTTCATCCGCCGCCACCGAAGCGGTCGGCTCGCTTAGCGCGACTTCCGTCGCGATATCGTCCGCGACATCAGCGGCCCCGTCCGTTCCCTCTGTGGCCGCCCGCGCCGCGTAGTCCGCCGCCCACCTTCGTTCCCCATCGCTGGAAGCAGCCTCCCATGAAACCGACCGTTGCCAAAGCCGCCAAGCCGCGGAGCCTTAAAATCCTGTTCGCGGACGACGAGGAGTCGTTGCAGGAGTTGATGAGCTTGGAGTTGCCGCGGATGGGACATCAGGTGACGGTGTGCCCGGACGGGTTGACCGCCGTCGCCGCGTTGGAGCGCAACAGTTACGACTGTTTGTTGGTGGACATCGACATGCCGGGCATGACGGGGCTGGAAGTCATCGGCAAAGCCAGGGAATTGGCGCCGGATGTCGAGTCGATCGTGCTCACCGGCAAATCCTCGTTCGAAACGGCGCTCGCCGCGCTGCGGCAAGGCGCCTTCGACTACCTCTCCAAGCCCTGCCGACTGTCCGATTTGGAGGCGTTGCTGCGGCGAGTGGCGGAGCGTCGGGAGATGCTCAGCAAGTTCCGCGCGCTGCAAAAGCAACAGGAGCGGACCGAGGGGAAACGCGAACTGGTCGGGGCCGGTCCGCGGATCGAAGCGGTGCGCCGGCTGATCGCCAAGGTCGCCCCAACCGACTCGACCGTCTTGATTCTCGGAGAAACCGGGACCGGCAAGGAATTGGTCGCGCGGGCATTGCACGAGCAAAGTCCACGGGCCAGCCAGCCGATGGTGTCGATCAACTGCGGGGCCCTGCCCGAGACGCTGATCGAGAGCGAACTTTTCGGGCACCGCAAAGGGGCGTTCACCGGCGCTGATGACCACCGCTTGGGACTGTTTGAAGTCGCGCACGGCGGTACGTTGTTCCTCGATGAAATCGGCGAGCTGCCGAAGGCGATGCAAGCGAAGTTGCTGCGCGTCTTGGAAAGCGGCGAGATCCGACGGCTCGGGGACAACCAGTCCCGTCAAGTCGATGTCCGAGTCCTCTGCGCTACTCATCGCGACCTCGAAGCGATGGTGGAAGCGGGCGAGTTCCGCGAGGATTTGATGTTTCGCATCAACACCTTCGAAATCGCCTTGCCGTCGCTCCGCGAACGACTCGAAGATATCCCCGAATTGGCCGCGCATCTCTACCGCCGCTTCAGGCCATCCGGGCCCGCGCCCACCGACAACGGGCTGTTCACCCCGGCCGCGTTGGAACTGTTGCGAACCTACGATTGGCCGGGGAATGTCCGCGAATTGGCGAACGTCGTCGAACACGCCACGATCCTCTGCGAACGGCCGCCGATCGACGTCGAGCATCTTCCGCGGCGACTCACCGCCCGCCGCGGCAAACGCACGTGGCGGCCGCTCGGGCCGATGACGCTAGCCGAAGTCGAATGGCTGATGATCCAAGAAGCGATCGAACGCAACGACGGCAACCGCACGGCCGCCGCCGAGGAGCTCGGCATCAGCGTCAAGACGCTTTACAACAAACTCGTCGCCAACGCGCCGCTGGAAAAGTCGGCGTGATCTCGACGTCGCTGATGGCTCTCAGCCGCAGGCTAGGCAGGTCAGGGGCGAGCGAAGAACAACGTTCCGGGACGGTATTGGGGTCAGCCGCCCGAAGACAGCGCCGCCGGAGTGGTCTCCGCACGGGCCAGCACGATGGCGTCGCTGGCGATCGCAATGGGTTGCTTGATTCGCAGCTCGAGCCGCGCTCCATACACGCGTCGCTCGGCGACCACTACATCCGCCGGAACGCCCTCGACGACATAGGCTTGGAGCGTCGGCACCATGGTGAGCGGCGGACAAAACGTCAAATGCAACACCGCGTGTCGTTGGCCGGCTTCCAAGCCGACTCGCGTTACCGCCTCAATCCATTCGCCGTCGTTCGCGTTTCCCCCGCGCGTCCACTGCTGGCCCACTCCAGCCGCCAACAATTCGGACTCGTCGCACTCGGCGAGCTCTTCGCATGCGTTGAGCTCTTCGCACTCGGCGAGCTCTTCGCATGCGTTGAGCTCTTCCGGCTCGACTTCCGCTGCTTTCGGTTCGGCGTCTTCTTCGGCCGTATCCGTTGTTTTGTCCTCAGTCTCTACTGCGGCTCCGTCGACCCGTTCGAGTTCGTTCGTCCGATCTACTTCGCCAGCTTGCACGTCACGTGATGGCTCCGCGCTTGATGGCTCTTCGTGTGATGGCTCGTCGCGTGATGGCTCCGCGCGTGAAGGCTCCGCGCGTGCTTGCAAGTCGCATGCTTGCTCCCCGCGAGACGGCTGTTCACCGGTCTCCGCCGCTGTCGCGCCTGTCGCCGACGTCGGTTCGGTCGCGGCGTTAACAATTTCAGACGGGCAACTCGGACAAGACTCGCTTTCCGAGGGCGATACCATCACCTCCCTGGCTGCCGTTGATCCGAACCGTGAGCGCCATGCCCACGTCTCGGTAGCCGTCAGTAGGGTCCATAGCCCCAGCGTGCTCCAGGTCGGTTGCCCGGGAACACTCAGGGCGAATGCGAAGAGCAGGGCGGTGAGTGTCAGGACAGCGTAGGGACCGAAGTGGCGGAGAGACCACCACAGAGGCGAACGCTTTGCGGC
>JBIKVL010000216.1:0-6701 GCA_044356875.1 Pirellulaceae bacterium
CGAGCTTGGCAGCTGAGTTTGTCGGCTGAGCATTTTGGCTAGGCTTGTCGGTTATGCTCTTCGGTTAAGCTAGTCAGTGAAGTTCTTCGGCAAAGCTTGTCGGGCGATTCGAAGAGCTGTTTTGGTTAACGTTTCCTCCCTGTAGATCACACCAACGATGGCGACGACCGGAACGGTGGGGGCCGCAACGCCTCCAGGCGGACTGTTCTCCGGGTACGTTCCTCCCGCGGACGGTTACGACGAACTGCTTGCACTGGACGGAAAGTTCCGACCGGTGTGGCGGCCATTCGTGCGCGGCTTGGAGCAGCTCGGACCGATGGCTGTTGCGCAGCGGGCCGAGCAAGCCCGTCGGCTGCTGCGTGAAAACGGCGTGACTTACAACGTCTTCGGCGCGCCGCAGGGGCCCGACCGTCCGTGGGAGCTGGATCCGCTGCCGCTGCTCGTGGCCCGCAGCGAGTGGACGCGCGTCGAGGAAGGTCTAAAGCAGCGGGCCCTGTTGCTCGATCGCTTGTTGGCCGATGTCTACGGTCCGCGGGATCTGCTGCGTCGCGGCGTATTGCCCCCAGACCTGCTCTTCGGACATCCTGGATTCCTCTTGCCCTGCCACCATGTGGCGGTTCCGCGGAATCAGTGGTTGCATCTCTACGGCGCGCATCTAGCGCGGGGCGCGGACGGCGCTTGGCATGTGCTCGCCGACCGCACGCAAGGACCGGCGGGGCCCGGGTTCGCCGTCGAGAACCGGTTGATCCTGTCGCGGCTTTTGCCTCAGGAATTCCAATCGCTGTTCGTGGAGCGGCTGGCGCCGTTCTTCATCGCGTTGCGGGACACGCTGCTGAGCCTCGCGCCGCGACATCGCGACAACCCGCGGGTCGTCCTGCTGTCGCCAGGACCGCGAAGCGCCACTTATTTCGAAGACGGCTATCTTTCCCGCTACCTGGGCTATTCGCTGGTCGAAGGCGGCGACTTGACGGTTCGCGGCAAGAGCGTCTTCCTGAAGACGCTCGGCGGACTGCTGCCGGTGGACGTCATCTTGCGCCGGGTGGCGGACGAGGACTGCGATCCGCTGGAACTGAAGGCCGAATCGCATCTGGGAGTGCCCGGGTTGGTGCATGCGGCCCGCAGCGGCCAAGTGGCGCTCGCCAACGCGCTCGGCAGCGGTTTTTTGGAAGCGCCGGCCTTGATGGCGTTTCTGCCGCGGATTTGCCGCGAGCTGCTCGGCGAGGAATTACGGTTGGCCTCGACGCCCACGTGGTGGTGCGGACGCGATGACGATCTGGCTTACGTCAAACGGAATCTGCCCGACTTGATCGTGCGGCCCGCGTTCCAGCATCGCGCCGCGCAGCCGCTTGTCGGTGGAGCCCTCACCGCCAGCCAGCGTTCCGAACTGCTGGCCCGCATTTCCGCTCGCCCTGGAAACTATGTGGCGCAATCGATCGTCCCGCGGTCGACCGCGCCGGTTTGGAGCAACGGCGCGTGGCAACCGTGGCGGGTTGGCCTGAGAACGTTCGCCGTCGCCCAGGGAGACAGTTACCGAGTAATGCCCGGCGGATTGTCGCGCGTTTCGAGCGGCCGCGAGTTCGTGGGCGAATCGTTCGCGGCCGGACAGGCCAGCAAAGACGTCTGGATTCTGTCGGAAGGGCCCGTGGAGACGGTGACGCTGTTGCGAGCGCCACGCGCGGCGGTCGAGCTGCGGCGCAGCGTGAACGACTTGCCGAGCCGCGCGGCCGACAACCTGTTCTGGCTCGGCCGCCATATCGAACGCGCGGAAGGCTACGTCCGCCATCTCCGCAGCGCGCTCGTGCGGATGACCAACGAGCTTGACCCGACCATGCTGCGGGAATTGACCATCCTCATTCACGCGCTAACGGACATTAGCGATGGTTTCGCGGACCATCCGGCGCCGCAGCCGCTCGAAACGCTCCGCCGCGAAGCGCTGGCGTTCGTCTTCGATGATCGCCGCCAGATCGGTTTGGTGAGCACGCTGGAATCGCTGCGGCACACGGCGTCGCTGGTCCGCGACCGGCTGTCGATCGACTGCTGGCGGATCGTCAACCAAATGGATTTGAAGACGCTGTTTCCGTGGCCGGCGGCGACCGCGAAATTCGGCGATGTGCTGCTGCTCTTGAATCAAGTGCTGACACTGCTCTCCGCGTTCAGCGGTCTGGCGATGGAAAGCATGACTCGCGGGCCGGGCTGGCGTTTCCTGGACATGGGGCGGCGGATTGAGCGGGCGCTGCATACGCTGCGGTTGCTCAACCGTTCGCTCGTGCCGGCGCATGGCGAATGCACGCCGTTGCTGGAGGCCGTGCTGGAAATCGCCGACAGCACGATGACGTACCGGTTCCGCTACTTGACGAGCCTGCAGTTGGCGCCGGTGCTCGACTTGATTCTGGTGGATGAATCGAATCCGCGAGCTGTCGGCTTTCAGCTCAGCGCCTTGGCCGACCATGTGCGCAATTTGCCGATGGACGAGGCGAACGCGCGGTACGACCGCGAACAGCGCATCATGCTGGCCGCGCAGGCGTCGTTGCGGCTCTGCGACATCGACGCCTTCTGCCACAACGACGATCCGGGACAGCGGCCGACGTTGTCGCGGTTTTTGGAAGAGCTTAGCGCGCATTTGCGGTTCCTGTCGGATGCGATCACGCAACGCTACCTGACGCACACGGGCCCCACGCGGCAATTGGGCGTGTTCGCCAACCCGGTGCTGGAGCTGCCTTGATGATTTACGACGTCGCTCATCGCACGCGTTACCGCTACGAGGATCCGGTATCGCTGTCGCAAAACCAAACGCATTTGACTCCGCGTTCGACTCCTAACCAGTTGTGTTTGTCGAGCGAACTGCGGATCGATCCGACGCCGACGGCGCTCGATCCTTGGTCCGATTATTTCGGCAACACGGCGCATTTCTTTTCGCTCGAAGAACCGCTCGACGAGCTGACGGTCGCGGCGCACAGCGTGGTCGAGGTTTTCGATCCATATGTCCCCGAGCCAGCCGCGACGCCGTCGTGGGAAGCGGTTCGCGATCGGCTGGCACGGCCCGACGATGTGGAGACGTTGGCGGCGGCGCAGTTTCGTTTTGAATCGAGCGGCGTGCGGCGGTTGCCGGAGGCGCTCGACTTCGCCTTGCCGAGCTTCTCCACAGGGCGGCCAATTCTGGCCGCGGTGCTCGACCTGACCGCGCGGATCTTCCGCGATTTCAAGTATCGGCCGGGCAGCACTTCGGTTCACACGTCGCTATCCGAGGTCTTCGCGCACCGTCGCGGAGTGTGCCAGGATTTCGCGCACGCGGAGATCGCGTGCCTGAGGAGTTTGGGTTTGGCCGCGCGGTATGTGAGCGGCTATTTGCTCACGGACCCGCCTCCGGGCCAGCCAAAACTAATCGGGGCCGACGCTTCGCACGCATGGGTCGCGGTGTATGTGCCTGGGACCGGCTGGCTGGACTTCGATCCGACGAACAATCAAATGCCGCGAACGCGTCACGTGACGCTCGCGTGGGGCCGCGACTTCACCGACGTGAGCCCCATGCGCGGCGTCTTCCTCGGCGGCGGCCACCACAGCGTGGAAGTCTCCGTCGACGTCTCCCCCCGCGACCCCGCCGAGCGCTAGGCGTTTCGTTCGCTTTCCGCTGCGTTCGTTTACCGCCAAGCCGAAGGCGCTGGCTCGGCCATGAAGCGCGATTGCGGACGCCGAGCGGATTCGTGGCGCCACACCAGCCTTCGCCTACGGCTCGGCGGTAAACGAAGGCGCGGTAAACGAGGACATCGTGAAAACGGCTCTTTTTCTCTCTTCCCTGAACCGGGCGGAATCGGTATACGCTCGCTGTTTGGTTCGTACAGGGAGGAACTTGGGCCATGGGCATACTGCATCGTCTGGTCGTCGCCACCGCGTGTCCGGGTACTCATCACCGGCTGGCGATGGACGCCCTGTTGCTGCTGCGCTGCCCCGACGCCGACGGCTGGCGCGATCTGTTCTTGAACTACTACGAGCCTTACTTGCGGGGCGCGAAGGAGCCCGACACCAAGTTCCGCGACTTCCAGAACCATGTGCTCCACGTGCGGGAAAATGGCTGGGGCGGCGCCATCCGCACCGCGCAGCTCTGGTACGAACGGCTGGTCATGGCGTTGCGTCGACAGTTCTGGAGCGAAGCGGTCCATACGGCGGGAATCCTCGGCCACTACATTTCCGATCCGATGATGCCGCTGCACACGGCGCAGTCCGAAGAGGAAGGCCGAGTCCATCGAGCCATCGAATGGAGCGTGGCGAATAGCTACGACGAGCTGCGAAACATTTTGGTTACCGATCAAGGCGGCTTTCCATCGCTCACGTTGCCTGATGGGCCGGATTGGCTCGCGCGGCTCATGCGGCAAGGCGCTGAACTCGCCAACGCCCATTACGAAACGCTGCTCGACCACTACCATCTCGAACGCGGCGTGGCCGACCCGCCCATGGGGCTCGACCAGGAATGCAAAGACCGCCTGGCCCAAATGATCGGCTTTTCCGCCGCCGCGATCGCGCGGGTGCTCGAACGGGCGTTCGTCGAAGCCGGTTCCTGTCCGCCGATGTGTGAATTGGTCGTCGAAACCGTGCTCGCCACCGTCAAAGCCCCGATGCGCTGGGTCGCGAAACGCTACGACGAGGAAAACGAACAAGATCTGCTCGAAGAGATCCTCGAAGAGGTCCGTCGCACCGGCAAGGCCGTCGAGAGCCTCCCCGACGACGAAAAGCTCGTCCGCAAGCTGCACGCCCAACAAGTCCTCCGCATGCCGCTGCGCGAATTGGATCTCATGCCCGCGAAACCAACCGGCGCGCGGCACGGCCAAGGCGCGCCGGAACGAGATCGCGAAACCGGATGGCTCGCCCGCGTATTGCAGTGGGAAATCCCCGTCATCGGTTGGCTGTTCGACGACGATCGGCCCACGATGGCCCCCGTCGGCATGAACGCGCTCGCGTCGCGCACCGGCGGCTCACGGAACATCGGCACCGCAAGCGGTTCGAGCCGCTCCACGGGAACGGGCCGCTTCGCGACTGCCAGACGGCCAGCGCTCGCCGCGGGTGGCGGCGGCGTCGAGTCGCCTTCTGGCCGCCGAACCCCAGCGGGCCGCTACGGCGGCTCGCGGTTCAGCCGCTTCAGCCGCACCGGCCGCGGTGCATCGAACCGTTCGCAAACGTTTGAGCCGGCTGAACCGACTGAATCGATGGAGCCGGCCGACGAATCGACTCGCAACTTGGCCAGCGCACTCGCCAGCGAACGGACGAACGATCGGAACGGCGACAAGCCACGCGAAACTTCACGCGAGCCTCAGCGACAACCGGAACGGGAAACAGCGCGGGAGGCCGCTCGGCGAACTCGCAATGTCGCGGACCAAGTTGAAACAGCGGCGGAGACCGCCACGGACAACCCTGCCGAGAGGTCGGCGGAAAAGTCCGCCACAAAGCCGGCGGGGGGCCGTTTCGCGATCCGCGCGCGGATGAGCCAAGCGTTGCAAGGTGTCGCGACGCGGGTTTGGCAAGGCGCGGCGAACACCGCCGGCAAGGTGAAGGCGGCGGTTCCCAACTTGCGGCGCCGTAAACCGGCCGCGACAGACGCGAAGGACGCGACAGACGCGAAGGACGCGAAGGAGAGCGCCGAGGACCAGGACGCTGGCCGCGAGAAGCCGCCGACTCCAAGTCCGAAAACCGCTGCATCGCCCGCGACGGGCGCGACGAGTGCGATGAGTGCGAAGATCGCAACGAGTGCAGCGATCGCAACGAGTGCAACGAGCGCTATGAGTGCAGCGAGCGCGACGCCCCCGACGAGTGCCGCTCGTGCCGCCGAACTGCGGTTCCATCTCGAGCCGGATAGCGAGATTGTCGATGCGCCCGCGATCGGGCAAAAGCTCGCGCGGCGGCTCGAAGCGCTGAACGTGAAAACGGTCGGCGAGCTATTGCGGGCCGACCCGGCGAAGCTGGCGGCGCGGATGGGCGGCAAACAGTTCACAGCGGAAACGGTCGAGCGTTGGCAGCAGCAAGCCGAGCTGATGTGCCGCGTGCCCGAGCTGCGTGGGCATGACGCGCAGATTCTGGTGGCCAGCGGCGTGACAGACCCGCAGGATCTCGCGAGTATCGACCCGGCGACGTTGTTCGAAATGATCGAGCCGTTCTTGGGGACCCGCGAGGCGGAAGAGATTTTACGAGGCAGTTCGCCACCCGACCTCAACGAAGTCGCCGACTGGATCGACTGGGCGCAGCACGCTCGACAGTTGCCGAAGTGATGGGGCCGACGCGGCGTGACGCGTGCCTCGAACTATGGCGACACGGGCACGCAGAGCAGTTCGCCGCCGTCGCCGCCGCGGACGTTCGTCCGCACGACTAGCCGGCCGCTGGCGAGGGCTGGCAGCGCGCGGGTGATCGCCCGTTCGTCGACGGGAACGCGAGCGGCTCCGAGCTTTTCCAGGCGGACGGGCGAGGCTTTGGCGAGCGTCACGGTTCCGTTGGTGCCGACGACCAGCAGCTTGTCGTCGGCGCGAATCACGTTGGCGACTCCAAAATCCTCGACTTCCCAGGTAACGGCGCCCGTCTTCGCGGAGACGCAACGCAAGGCGGCGCGTCCGACGTCTTCGCGGCCATGCGTGCCGTAAAGATAGCCCTGGTAATGAACGGGCGTGCTGTATTGGCTGGAGAGACTGTCGTCGTTGGCCCAGATGTCGGCAGGCGCGTCG